>CACYHJ010000065.1 GCA_902774165.1 Oscillospiraceae bacterium | reverse complement strand
GAGATAAAGATAGCAGTAGGGCCTTCTTCCCGCGACGTAAAACGCGCCGCTGCAGGTGCGGCGGATCAGATCAAGGTCGATCCTCGTCTCGGTGTAGAGCCGGTCCTGCGAGCGCATTTTTATAATTCCTTTGTCCGGACCCTCCGAGACGGTGACGCCGGCGCCGTGAAGCTTGCCGGACAGGAAATAATCCGTCTGCGTGAATATATGCGCAGAGCGTACCGTGAGAATCCCGCACAGCAGAAGCGCGATTCCGGCGATCCGCAGAACCGCGGCAGAACGGAAGGCCTTTTTATCTGAACCGGTCTTTTCTTTTCCGAAGGCTTCTTTTAATTCCTTCAGTAAGACGTCAAGGAAGAAAACGCCGGGCAGATAGGCGATCCTGCCGAAGAACAACAGGGACAGATCCGATACGTAATCCGCGGCGAGGGAGCAGAGCACCGCGGCAAACCAGAAGGCCCGCATGCGCCGGTCTTTGGTTTCGCAGAGCAGGCAGCAGGTCAGCGAGAACATGACCGCCGGATAGGAGCTGCAGCGGAACCAGGAGTCCGTTTTGTCGGAGAACCCGGCGATTTCCGCATAGAGAACCACAAGGCAGGCAGCCGCCAGAAGCACGGCGCGGACGGAGGCCTTTTTCTTTTTTGATTTCATATAGATCGCGCAGACCGCGGCGAGGACCGGGGGGAGCACGGCGCCCGGCAGCCCGAAGTTCTCCGGTAAAAGCGAAAGCTTTTCCGGGTTGGACGCGTTGCCGTACCAGCGCAGGCTGTGGTCGCTGTCGGTCAGCAGCTGCGGAAGATTCTCAAAAATATTGCCGACGCCGCCGGACAGGAGCAAGAGGAGAAAGACGGCGGCGCTCGCAAGGATCCCGACGCTCAGCCAGCCCCAGACCCTGCCGTTGACGACAAAAGAATCGGCGGAAAAAAGGTCCTTCTGTCTCTTTTTTCCCGACGCCCGGATCAGAACAAGCGCGCTGTACAAAAAGTAAAGCACGGCGAGGGTCGGCACGTTGACCACGGCGCAGGAAAAGACGATCCCGGCAAAAACGATCTTGAGCGCGGGGAGCTTCCCGTCCGCGAGGAACAGGATCATCCCCGCGACGGCAATCGCCTGCGGCGCCATGTTATAATAATTCAGAGCGACGATCCCCGCAAAAAAGTCGGAGCAGAACAGCGCCGCCGCAACGGCGGCAAACCGGGTGCGGCTGCGAAGGCAGAGATAATAAAACCAGTAAAGGATCAGCTGCGTGCAGACAAAAACGTGCCGGAGAAACAGCACAAGCCCCGCCGTCCCGCCGGTGACCGCCGTGAACAGCTTGTAGGGCAGCAGCAGGAATACCGCGCTGAACTGGGTGACGTGCCATTCGTCGACGAGAAAACGGTCGCCCTGAAAAAACCGCTGCGCGATCGTGTAATAAAAGTGCTCGTCATGGATCACTTCGGCATAACGGGCGGAGAAGAACAGAAAAAAAGCCAGCAGAAAAAACAACGCTGCCGCGGCGGCGTCTCTTTTTTTCAGATGGATTCCGGGAAGTTTCATTCGTTGCATGGCTTGTCTCCGTTTTGCGATAACTCCGCCGTTATTTCTTTACAGTTATGATTATTATAATGCCGTTTGAGGGGAAATTCAAGAGGATTTCCGTGAGATTTACCAAAATGCGGCCCGTATCCGTCCGGATACGGGCCGCGTGCGTGTTTCTGAATCAGTCGGGGATCACAACCGTCTTTTCGGGGGCGGGGTCAAGGCGGGCGGCGATTCTCAGAATCGCTCTCGCGTCGCCGGCTTTGACTTTCCCGTCGCCGTCCATGTCGGCCAGCAGCAGCTGTCCGTCGTCCAGCACGTCAAGTCTTGCCGCAGCGCGCAGCGCCGCTCTTGCGTCGCCGGCTTTGATTTTTCCGTCTTTATCCACGTCGCCCAGAATGTATTCTTTTCCGGTCGGCTGAGGCGTTTCCGTCGTCCCTTGCTCGGAGGGATCGGTTGTTTCGGTGGTGCCGGTGGGATCCGTCGGATCGGTTGTTTCGGTGGTGCCGGTGGGATCCGTCGGCTCGGTTGTTTCGGTGGTGCCGGTGGGATCGGTAGGATCCGTCGGGTCGGTGGGATCCGTTGCAGGCTCCGCCTTTTCCCATTTCGCGTACAGTGTGAGATCCGCCGTTACCGCCGTAAGGAAGGAATATTCGGTCGTGAGCGCTTCATCCTCGAACCAGCCGCGGAAGGTGTAGCCTTCTTTGGTGGGGTTCGCGGGCTTCGCCGCAAGATCGCCTTCCGCCACTTCCTGGGCTTCCAGGGGAGAGCCGCCGTTGGTGACGAAGGTCACCGTGTATTTCGGCGCTTCCGGCGCGTCGTTCGCCGTCCACTTTGCGTAAACGGTTGCGTCCGCCGTTACGGGCGCGGTGAAGTCAAAGCCTGTCGCAAAGGTATCGTCGGTGAACCAGCCCTTGAAGACGAAGCCTTCCCTGGTCGGATCCGCGGGTTTGGCGATCAGGCCGCCCTCTTCGACGATCTGCGAGGCAACCTCGCTGCCGCCGTCCACGTGGAACACGACCGAATATTTATTGGGCGTCGCTTCTTCGTGCTTGCTCCATTTCGCGTAGATCGTCGTATCGCCGGTGATCACCGCGTCAAAATCGAAGCCTGAGGAGAAGGTGTCGTCCGAATACCAGCCGACAAAATCATAGCCTTCCTTCGTCGGGTCTTCGGGTTTCGCCGCCTTGTTTCCTTCTTCCACGATCTGCGGCGCGACCTCGCTGCCGCCGTCGACGCTGAAGGTCACGTTGAATTTCAGCGGCTCGGGAGGCGTTTCTTCCTTCCACTTCGCATATACCGTGATATCTGCGTTGACTGTTTCGGTGAATGCATATGCAGTCGTATATGCTTCGTCTGTATACCAGCCCTCAAAGCTGAATCCCGTTCTGGTGGGATCCGCGGGCTTCACCGCGTTTGCGCCTTCAAAGACCTCCTGCGCTTCGACCTCGGTGCCGCCCTTGGCGTCAAACGAAACAACGTATACGGGAGGCTTCGGCTCGATTTTCACCTTGACTGCGAACGTCGTGCCGTCTTCGTTCATCACCGTGCCGCTGTCGATCTTCGCGCCCGCCGGTTCGGAAATATACACCGTATCGTCGAGGGTGAACGTGCCTGCGAAGAAGACCGCGTTGTTTTCTCCGCCGTCTGCGGAGACGTTGCAGGACTTGCCGATTTCAATATTCCCGTTGACGGTCTTGATGCCCGCGTTCGTTCCTTTTGCCGTGACGAGGGTAACGTCCGTGATCGTGATATTGCCGTTCATCGCGAAAATCCCCGCGCCGTTCACGCCGTCCGCGGTCACCCCGCCGTTGGAAATATTCACGTTTCCGTCCGCGCAGAGCGCGTCGTTTCCTTTCGCGTCGACGGAGGAATCCTTGACCGTGATGTCGCCGCCTGCGAACAGGCCTTTGCTGCCGCCTTCGGCTTCGACGCCGCCGTTCAGAATGATAATATCCTTTTCGGCCTTGACCGCCGCGTCGCCGCCCTTGATTTTGAAGAAGCCGTCAAAGGTAACGCTGCCGCCCTCGACGAGAACGCCGTACGCCGTCGAATCGTCAAGAATATCCTCATTGCCGTCGATCTTCAGGTCGACGTCCTTCGCGTAGATCTTCGCGCCGTTGTGGTCGCCGATGATCGCCACGTTGTCAATGAAATGCAGCGTGTTGTCCACCGGGTCGAAGGAGATCTTCGCGTCGCCCTGCACGTCGTCCATATTATCCATCGTGATCTCCGTGCTGCCGACGAATACGTTGAAGGACATATTGTCGGTGCGGATCTTCACGCTGGGCGCTTTTTCCTCATGAAGCGTCACGACGGTCTTTTTCTCGCTGTCGATCTTGCCGTGCATCGGCTCGGTGAGATAGAGAGAAGATTCGATCGTGAGATTTCCCTCTTCGCTCATCACCGCGTCCGTCGCGCCTTCGGCGTCGACGTTCGCTTTGTTGAAATACAGCTCTTTTTCGGCGCAGATACCGTATTTTCCGCCCTTTGCGGTCACGGTTGCGGCGTTGTCAAAGAGCAGGTTCCCCTTGGTATGGATCGCGTCGTTTTCGGCGCTTGTCAGCGCCGAAGTACCGCCGTTGAACACCGCGTCGTTGTTCGAGCCGAGCGCATAGCCCTTCTGCGCCTGCGCGGAGAGATTCGTCATATCCAGCGAGATCTTGCCGTTCGCAAAGACGGCGGAGCCGTTAGATTTGGCCTTGACCGTTCCGTTGATCGCGGAAAGCTTACCGTTCGCCGCGCACAGCGCGTAGGACTCGGCGTCCTCGGACGTGGCGGTCGCGCTGAGCTCGCCGCCGCCCAGATAGAAGTCGCTGTCCGCAATCAGGATTCCGTTCGCGCCTTCCGCGATCACCTCGCCGGCTGCCATCGTCATGCCGCTGTCGCCCACGTTGATCGCCGCGCCGTCGGCGCCGTATGCCTCAAGACGCCCGTCGTTCACCGTGACTCTTCTTGCCTTGACGCCGTCGGTTTTACCTTTAAGCACGGCGGTGCCGTTGAAAACAAAGTCTCCGTCCGCGCAGTCGACAGCCGCTCCCTGCTCGGATTCGGCGTTCAGCGTGCAGGCTTCCACAACCACGGAGCCGTCAGCGGAGCAGATCGCCGCGTCGGTTTTGCTCTTCGCGTCCACGTGGCTGTCCTTCAGCGCGATCCCGTTCAGGGCGAAGATACCGTGCTCGTTGCCGTCCGTATTCAGGGTCGCGCCGTGATCGATCACAAACGAACCGGCGTTGACGTAAACGGCGCGTTCTTCCGTGCCGGACGCGGTCACGACGCCGCCGTTGATGGTCAGATTGCCGTCTTCACTGTAGATACCGCATGTGCCGCCGGTCGCGGTGACGTCGTCGCCGTCGATCACGCAGTCATAAAACGTATAAATACCTTCGTAATCCTCGCCCTCGGCGACGACCGTACCCTCTTTTACGGTAAGATTACCGCCGCTGCTGATGCCGGAGTGCTTGCCCTTCAGGGTGAATTCACCGCCAAGCTCGATGGAGCCGGAGTCGGAGTTGATCCCGAATTCGGCGCCCTCAAGGGTCGCTTTGCCCTGAATCACTACGTCGATCCCGTCAATGTATATCTTCGAATCTTTATACGCTCCGAGGACCGTCGGATCGTTCAATGTGAGCGTATGGGTCGAGGCGTCATAAACGACCGTGCCGTCCCCGTATGGATCGTTTTTGTTCAGCTCCGTGAGCTGAAGCGAACCAACCCAGACTTTATATTTTTCGATAGGTTTGCCGATCTGAACGGTCTTCGCTTCATACCCCTCCGCGTTCTTGATCTTTGAACCGTCAAGCGTGCCGCCCTCCGGCAGGTTGATCACAAGCGCGGAATCGATCGTGACCGCGCCGTTCACGTGGAACGCCGCGTCGCTCGGACCTTCCGCGAACAGGGTACCGCTGTTGATATCGCATTTGCCCGCGACGCCGAAGCCGTTGATCTGGCCTCTGCCCCGGACGTCGGCGTTGTCCTGCGAATAATCGCCGGCAATGCCGAAGCCGTACCACGCCTTGTCCGCAGAGACGGAACCGCCTGTGATCGTACAGTTTTTCTTCGCATAGATCGCGGTGTGCCCGCCTCTGACGTCTAACGTACCGTTCGCGCCGAAATTATCGCCGCAATAAATACCGTAGCCGTAATCGGTCGTGTTCTTTTCGCGCTCTCTGGTGCATACGGCGGTGACGACGGCGTCGTTGACCGCCGCAAAGCTGCTCAGCGCCCAGATGCCGGCTTTCTCGCCGGTCGCGCTGACCTCGCCGTCAATATAAACCTCGCCGTTTTTCGCGTACATTCCGATGCTGTCGTCTGCGGATGCAGCGGCGCGGACCTTGCCCCCGAGAACATCTACCTCCGTCTCGGCCTTGATGCCGTAGACCGAGCCGGTGGCGATCACGTCCTTATCTTTGCAGTCGATCTTGACGCTGCCGGTTTTCGATTCGATCCCGCTGCCGGATTCGCTCGTCACGGAAAGGGCGCAGTTTTCGATTTTGATATCGCCCTCCGCGTAAACAGCGGCCGTCTTTCCGATAAAAGCAAAGGACGACGGGTCGCCGGAGGAATCGCCGAGCGTCAGACTGCCGCCGGTGACTTTTACGCCGTAATCCCCACTCTTTGTATATGAGATCGTACCGACGATCTTCAGATCACCCTTTGCCAGGATCATGCAGCCGCCCGTTCCCGAGGTGATCGTGGGGTTGTTCAGAGTCAGCGTGTGCGTCGCCGGATCGTATTTCGCCGATCCGCCGTCGTGCATGATGTCGTTTTTCGTAACGGAATCGGCGCGCCATTTGCCGACCCATAAGTCATAGTAATCCAAAGCGTTTGCGGTGACCATCGCCATCGGAAAAGAACCGAGCGCCATGATCAGAGAAAGCAGGATGCTGATGAGCTTCCGTTTTGATTTCATTGCAGATACCTCCTGTCCTTTTGTTCAGTTTGAAAAAAGCCTTGTCTGCGAGTGGGATGCGGACAAGGGTTGTTTGCGATCATATGGTATCATATTTTTACAAAATAATCAATAGATTTTGAAAAAATATGTACAAAAACAATAATAGTGTTATGAAATAAGGTTCGGAAGGTTTGCCGGTCTGTTTTGCGGAAAAACGTTCGACGCTGTTTTTTTCCTGAAAAAGCATTGAAATAGGATCCGCATCCGTGTATAATAGTAATAAACATACAAAAAGGAGCGCGTCACGATGTTAATAAAAAGAATTATTGTTTCTCTGATGGCATTCGTATCGATCTTTACCGCCCGCAGCGGCGCAAAATACGCCGACAATTACGCCGACCACGAGTTCCCGATCATTGAGGCGGAATCGCAGTCGCCGGACACGACGCGGATCATGTCCTACAATATCCGCTGCGCCGACGTCAACGGTGTGGGTGTGAAGGATCGTCTTTCCATCGGCGTGCGGCAGATCCTTGAGGTCATGCCGGACTCTCTCGGAATTCAGGAGGCGACGCCGGAATGGATGAAAAAACTGAATATAAGCCTGCCGATGTACGGCTGGGTCGGGATCGAACGGGACGGCGGCGGATCGCCGATGAGCGGCGGAGAATCCTGCCCGATCTTCTATCTCAAAACAAAATTCAAGCTGCTGGACAGCGGCAATTTCTGGCTTTCCGAAACGCCGGACGAGCCTTCTTTCGGACCCGGCGCGGCATGCAGAAGAATCTGCACCTGGGTCAAGCTGCAGGACCGGAAGACGGGGGAGGTCCTCGTGCACGTGAATACCCATTACGATCACGTTTCCGAAGAAGCGCGTAGGGCCGGCGCCGAGATCGTGATCCGGTTTATCGAAGAAAACTTTGCAGGGCTCCCGGTGGTTTTCACCGCCGATATGAATACCCGTGAGGGCAGCGCCGCCTATAACACCATGATGACGGTCTTTTCCGACGCCGGGAAAATCGCCGCAGACGCCGTCGGCACCGGCACGTTCCACGGCGGCAACCCGGAAACGCACGCGGACGCCACGATCGACTTCGTCCTTTGCTCCGCAGGGATCAAGGCGGACACATACCGCGTCGTCACCAAAGGCGTTGACGGCAGATTCACCTCCGACCATTTCCCGATCTATGCCGATCTGCGCATCGGCGAATAAATGTCTGCGCGCAGGAAGAGCCTTTTATAATTCAGATTCATAAGAACCCGCCCGCGGGATCGTTCTTCGGAACGACCCGCGGGCGAGTTCTTGTATAGATAAATACTGAATTTGTCGAGGTCTTTTGCGGAGACGGGCACACCGTCAGTCGTAGGGAACGACGCCCTCGGCGTTCCGCTTGTGTTCCGAGCCCCACCCCTTGTGGGTGGGTGAGGAATACAATTTAAACCCGCGGCGTTGAATATATAATGATTCATAATAAGCCCCGTGCGTAAAAGCAAATTTTGATGTATTGGCAAGTTTTCATGCGGAACGCCGAGGCGTCGTTCCCTACGACATTTTCGCCCAGCCCCGCGTATAAAAATCGACGATTGATGTTCGGGGCAGGCACGATTGCCGTTTGCCGAATGCCGATTGCCGGTCGAGTTTCTGCTCGACAAATCAGTATTTGTCAATATTCCTCTTTACAGCCCACACTGCCGCTCCGGCAGCGGCGGCCAGCGCGGCGCCGCCGAGGGTGTAGCCCTTGATATACGCCATTTCGTCCGCCTCCCAGTAATAACGCAGAAGGGAGCCGGGGTTGACGCCCATCAGGTCCCAGTAGGAGATCGTGAACGTCCTGTATTCCCCGTTTTCATGCAGCTCGAAGACCCGCACGCAGCGGGTCTTGCTCGACCCGTAACACCGGAAGGACGCGCCGCCGGTCTGAATGAAGTCGACGCCGTCCAGCCGCGCCTCAAAATTGTTTAAATGATCGTGGCCGCAGACCACGGCTTTCACGTCGCCGCAGCGTTTGATCGCCTCAAACTGCCCCACGTTTTGTTCGCACACGCTGGGGTATTCGCCCATCACGCCGGAAATCCCGGGCTTCAGCTTGTAATACCTGCCGCCTTCCTTGCAGGAGGCGTCTTTTTTTTCGCATTCCCCGGCGAATGCCAGCGTTTCCGGCAGGGGAATATGCTGAAACATCAGCGCGGGCACCGGAACGCCGCCGTTTGCGTCCCTCAGCTCAGCGCTTTTTTTCTCGTACCAGGCGACGGTCTCCGGCGTGACGTAAGCGGAGCAGCGCCGGGTCTGCTTGTCAAACCGGGCGGAATCAAGAAGCCAGAGGTTCCAGAGCATTTTCCCGCCGTCTTCGGAATATACCGGGAGATTGCAGGTGTCGCATTCGACGGAAGAGTCGTTTGCGTCCGCGCCGATGAAATGCGGGTACGCCCGGTACATGTCCGCCTGTTCCTCTTTTGTGACAAGGTTCATGTCGTCGTGGTTGCCGTAGACCATGGCAAAGGGGATCCCGCGCCGCTCGATGGGTTCCAGCAGCTTTTTCAGCGCCGTGCGCAGCGCCCGTTCTTCCCCCGCCTTGTCGCGGACGGTCAGCCTGGTCCAGTTGTTGCAGTCCCGAAGATGGTTGCCTAAGATCTGATCGCCGGTCATCACCGCAAGATCGGGCGATACCCGGTCATACGCCTTATCCAGCATTTTTAACATGGCGGGGCGCACAAACTGCAGATCCTGCGGGTCCGCTATCTGTAAAATCGTAAATTTTCCGTTTTTGAATTTAAGATCCATTTCTCTGTTCACCAACCGTACCCCGCGCGGCATAGCCGCGGCGGTCGAAGCTAAAAACAGTCCACCGGACTGTTTTTAGCTTCGACTGTCCACTGTTCATTCTTCACCGTCATTCTCATACGCCTCGTTGATCTCGGCGGCCTTGCTGACGCGGCGGCGGTTCAGCTCGGTATACATCTCGTCGCGTTTTTCCTTGTCGATATTGTAGCCGAACATGGGCAGCACGCCGACGGTCACGACGATCGCGGTAATGATCGTCGCCATGGCGAAGATCCATTTCTGCGCGCGCTCGGGCTGCGGACGCTTCTCGGGATAAGCCTCCTGGTCGTAGCCGATCCATTTTTTATACATCGGCTCGAGAACGCCGTTGATGCGGTTGGGGATCTTGCCGAAGATCGTGCCCGCCACGGAAAGCGTCGCCTCGTTGCGGTAGCCGTATTTCCATTCGATATAGTCGTT
>CACYHJ010000064.1 GCA_902774165.1 Oscillospiraceae bacterium | reverse complement strand
TCTTTGAAAGTATATAACCCACTATGACACTTTCCAAATTTTGAAAGCTGTCAAGTGGGTCGATTTTTTACTTCCTTATGTCAGGTCTCCGGAAGGCTGTTTTTTACGTTGTGAACCGGGAACCATTCTGATTTATCCCTCCCTGATCCACGCGTCAAGGAAGCGCATCTGCTCTTCTGTGTGAAACCAGTGCTCCCCGCCCTCCATCACAGTAAGGCTCGCGCCGTGGGTCTGCGCGAACGCGGCGACCGTTTCAAGAGAGACAAGATTATCCCGGCTGCCGTAAAGGATCTGCGTCGGCGCGTCCCACCGCGGGGGATGCGCACGGACCCACTGCAGCTGTTCCCACGACAGCGTCTCGCCGAAGGCGGTGCGGATCACGCCCTTTTCCCTCAGCGTCTCCCGCGTCACATCCGCCGCCGACATCATATCGAGGATCACCCGCTCCAGATCAACGACCGGGGAGATGAAATACGCCCTTCGGACGTCTTTGTCCACGCCGGCGCACATGCTGAAATAAGCGCCGATGCTGTTGGCGATCAGGATCACGCTGTCATACCTGTTTTTCAGATCTTCCACGGCTTCGCGGATCTCTTCGCCGACGTCCCAAGGGGTATCGCCGCGGTAATCAAGGCCCACCGCCGCGCAGCCGGGAAACAGCGGCCGATAATGTTCAATTTCCGCGGCGCTGCCGCCCCTGCCGTGGAGATACAATACGCATGTTTTCATTTTCAGTCAAAGATCAGGCGCCGTCCGGCGCCATGACGGAATCCGGCGTCAGCGAAGCCCGATGTCATTCTGTCCGCGACCGGAATTAACGACGTCTGCTGCTTCCGTTTTTCAGTTCGCCTCTGATCTGCATCAGAATTTTCCCCAAATGGTTCTCCCCTTGTCCGGTGGTGAGGTCGATCCCCCAATAGATGTCGTGCCAAACGGTCCCCTCAACGATCTCTCTGTCTTGGGTCGCAAGAAGGCGTTCCGCGAGATCCGGGTGCTGAGAAAACTTTGCCCGGACGATTTCCTCCATCAGTCCGAGTTTAACCTCGTCCCAATCCTGCCGAAGCGTCACTTTGTTTCCAAGACGCTTTGCCTTGCCCGGCGGGACCGTCGTAAACTTCTCTCTTTCTTCCTCTGAGAGCGTCTTCTGCGCCTGATACGCCGATTCGCCGGTCGGATACGTCAGTCCGCCGTACGTTACCGGTGCCTCATAGAAATTGCTTAAAAAACTGAACTCTCCGTCAAAACAGCGAATGGGCGCATCCGGGGCATTATGCTGCCACAGCAGCTCCGACACCACCGGATGCAGCATCCCGGCGACAGCGTCCCGGCCGTTTTTTATCCCTTCGCGGACGGCGGAAGAGCTGATTCCGTCCAGTCCCTCAGGAGCCGTCATGAAAGAGAACGCGTCCCGGTTTCGGCTCAGGAATTCGTTTTCCCGGATGAGCCTTTCCGGGTCCTCTCCTTCTCTGGAAACGACGAGAATACGGAATTGCGCAAGAAAACGCTGCTTATTTCTCCAATAGGGGAGGATATGCAATTTGTCCGCCCCCATCACGAAGTACAGCGTTGCCGCGGGACAGCGCGCCTGGATATCGCACATCGTTTCAAACGTGCGCCAATCGGCGGCCTTTCCGAACTCACAGTCGTCCGCCTTCAATCCGGAACGGCCGCCGCACATCGCCCGCAGCATGGCCAGACGGAGCTGTTCCGGCAGTACGGCGTCTTCCTGCCCGGCTTTTTTCATCTTGTTGCGCACATAGGCGTCGTTGGAGGGCACAAAGAGGCCCGCTTCCGCGTTTACCGCCTCTTTGGCGGCCTGCAGCAGCCGCAGATGGGCGAGCGTGGGAGGGTTGAAGGAGCCGCCCAACACCACGATACGGCGTTCCCCCTCCGCCGGAGGCAACGGTAAAACGGTTTCTGATTCGGCAACAGGAGCTTTTCCGACGGATTCATCCAACGGATTCATCCTCATTCACCTCGTCTTTCTTTATGTTGTTTTCATAATAACATATCGTCCTCATGATTTTGTCGCTTATCAGGCGACAAATGATCATTCCGTAACGGGGCGCGCGTTTTCACTCAAAAATCTGGCCCGGCAGCTTCCGCTTTTCCTTATAGGGGAACGTCCGGTCGAACCGGGCCACATCCCCGTCGTCCACGTAATAGCCGGCGGGCGTCTGATAAACGCCCCTGACACCGTCAAGATACCCGGGGATCAGCTCCTTGCAGAGGAAAAACGAGTCGTCCGCGCCCTCCGGCAGATCGTGATAGCGGATGCCGAATTTTCTCGCGTAATCAAATCCGCTCTTGCCGTAGAAGCCGATATTGCCCTCGAACAGAACCGCGCCGAAGCCCATTTCGGCGGCTTTCTCCAGGGAGTAATCCAGCAGTATTTTGCCGTATCCCCGGCGCTTGAGCTTCGGGGTGATGCAGATCGGCCCCATGGTGAGCACGGGGATCTCTCCCCCGCCGTCGGCGTCGATCACGGTGCGCATAAACATATTCTGCCCGATCAGACAGCCGTCCCGCTCCATAACAAAATCCAGCTCCCGCACAAAGGCGGGGTCGTCCCGGAGGACGTGGATCACATAGTGTTCGCTGCACCCGGGGCGGTACACGTTCCAGAAAGATTCCCGCACAAGATGCTCGACCGCGCGGAAATCCTCTTCCCGTTCCGGCCGGATGATATAATCGTTCGCATTCATTGTTTTTCTCCTTGTCCGTCCGTAAGGTTCCTCCTTACGGACGGATTATTGTTCAGGATCGGCGCGAGCTTTTCGCAGCCGTTCATTTTTTCACAGTCGCCGCAGGTCCCGACGCCCTCGGACAAAGCGCACTGCCGTATCGGGCAGAGGGTCGCGCAATAGGGCGTTTTCACGCCGTCGACGCGGCAGCCGACGCAGTTGATCTGGTCCGGCGTGATTTCGACGCCGTTCAGCTCCGACCAGAGCTTCGCGACTTTTTCCCGCAGCGCGTCGTCGTGATTCACCGTCGCCAGCCGCGCTTCGCAGGCCTCGCAGTCAAGCCCGCAGTATGCGATCAATTCTTTCATCGTGATTCTCCTTTTTTACGGCAGCCCCGGGAGGGACGGGAAGCTCCGGCCCCCGCCGCGCTGCCGGGAATGAAATCGTTTCTTTGCAGAGCGTCGTCTCAGATCAGCGCGGTATAGACCTCTTCGCCGCCGTTGACGAACACCTCCAGAATATCCGCGTCCCGCAGGCACGCAAGCTCCCGGACCTCGCCGGTATAAACCGCGTCCTCACGCCCCGGGCGCCGGATGCGGAAGCCGTCGGCGGTGCGGACCAGCGCCGGGTCCGAATCCCTCAGGAACCGCCGCACCTCCGCCGCGGGATAGGCGCGCAGTCTGCCGTCCTTCAGGGTGATTTCACGGGGGACGGACAGACAGCCCACGTCCGTTTCCCGGTACCCGGCATAATTCCAGCCGGGGATCCATGAGATCAGAAGCGCCCTGCCCGCCGGGTCGCGGAAGATCTGCCCCGCATACTGATCCGGGCCTTTGTCCACCTCGCCCGTCGCCTCGGGGAAAAACCGCTCGCCCGAAAACGCGCCCGCCGCCATCGAAAAACTGTGGCCGTTCTCCCGGCAGACGGAGGCCGCCAGCAGATACCCGTTCCCGAACCGTAAAAGAGACGGACACTCGGCGAATTTCGCGTTTTCCCATTCGCGCAGCACGCCCGAATAACGCCAGTGCAGCAAATCGTCGCTCTCGTAAAGAAGCAGGACGGCGGTATGCCTTTCCCGGTTACCGGACGCCATGACGCAGCGGTACTTCCCGTCCGCAAAGCATACAGCGGGATCCCTGAAATCGGGAGAGCCGTCCGCCGGGAACGACGGGATCACCGGGTTTCCCTCATATTTCTCAAAGTGAACGCCGTCTTCGGAATACGCGACGGCGACCGCCTGGGTTTCGCCGCAGACGCAGGCGTAAAACAGATAGAGGACGCCGTCCCGGACGATCGCCGTGCCGGACCAGCAGCCGTCCCGGTCGTACGGCCGATCGGGGAACAGCGCCGGCGGCAGCTCCTCAAAATGAACAAAATCCCGGGTGCGCGCGTGGCCCCAGTGCATACTCTCATGCCAGGGCGTCTCAAAATGGGGCGCGTGCTGATAAAAAATATGGTAAGCCCCCCGGAACCACACAAGCCCGTTGGGATCGTTGATCCAGCCCTTCGCCGGACGATAATGAAACGACCGGCGCGCCGCGTCTGTGACGTTTTCCATGGCGGTTCTCCTGTCTCAAGGTTTTTCCGGGCATCCGACGCCTGCCGGCGCCGGGCCGGCGCGGCTCAGACGGCCCGGTTTCATTATAGAAAAGGAGCGCCCGCCTGTCAAGTTTTTTCCCGATTCGCACAACACCGCAGCAAATAAAAACGCGCGGCCGGGCAGACCGCGCGTTTGACCGTATTGCGAAAATTGCGGACCGGCAGCCCGTGTCACGCCTTTGCCTTTTTCATCGGGCTGACCGCCAGCGCAAGGAACAGCAGCACCACGCCCGCGGCGCAGATCGCCGCGGCGGCGATATATCCGTTGGCGAAGCTCTGGGTCCCGGTAATGATATTGCCGATGATCTGTGTGGCAAGCGCGGCACCGCCCCAGAACGCGCCGCCGGAAAAGATCGGGTTGATCGCGTTGAGCTCTCTGTTGCCGAACAGGACCGCCGTGATCACCGGGCAGATATTGGACGTCATCGCGCCGGTGACGCAGAGCACGGAACAGACGACCGCCAGCCACATGACCGCCGCGTTCGGGTAAACGAGAGCATAGATCAGCGCGCCGGAGACCACGGGGACCGCGGTGATCAGGATCAGGCCTTTCACGCCCAGTTTGTTGGTGATCGCGCCGCCGAGGAAGACGAACAGGATCCCGACGCCCTGCATGATCCCCTGCATATAAGCGGCCCGCGTCTCCGGCATCCCGTACGCCTTCAGCAGCGAAGTCATATAGGTGGTAATGCCGAGATAGGCGATCGAGAGAAACAGAATCCCGAAGAACACGAGCCAGAAGGCGGGCGTTGCCAACGCCTGTTTTCTGGTCAGACCGGGGATCTGCCCCGTCTGCTCCGCCCCCTGCGCGTCGCCGCCGGCGGACTCCGTCTTCGGCAGAATCAGGAACGCAGCCGCGTCGCACAGCAGCACGACGGCGGCGATGACGTAATAGACCTGCCGCCAGCTCATGACGCCGAACAGCGCGCCGGGCAAAAACGAAAACGCCGTGGCGCCGACGGACGCGGACGCCAGAACGATTGCGATCCGGGAGGAGACCTTCGCGCCGAAATCACCGAAATACGGCGTAATGGCGACGACGCCCATGGCGTGAGTGCCGAACGCCAGATTCACGCCGCCGAACAGCCCGGCAAGAATCACCATCGGGATCGACGAGGCAAAGCTGTTGATCATGCAATAAATCACTGCCAGCACGCCGCAGACGGCAAAGACGGTCCGCGGCCGCAGTTTTTTCAGCAGCGGCTTGAACAGAAACGTCGAGCACAGAAAGGTCATGATACAGCCGCAGGTGGCGGCAAGGGCGATCTTCGCCATGTTTTCCTCGCCCCATTCGGCGGTGAAATACGGCAGGAATACCGAAAACGTGGAATTCAGCCCCATATTGCCGAACAGCGCGATGCAGGCGCCGGTCATGGCGCGTTTAGCGTCGGATTTCATTGTGATTCCTCCTTTTTTACAATCGGCGGTCCCGTGGACCCCCGGGTCCCGACGGTTCCTGCGGCCGCACAAATACAACTTTACGTTGAATATTATACACCAGAGCCTTCTTTTTGTCAATAAATTCCGCCGGACGCACGGGAAGCATCCGCGCGCGGATTCCGGAATTCCCCGCAAAAACCGATTCTTCGGAGAAGTTCCGCCCGAACCCTCCGGAAGCGCCGAAAAAGCTTGACGAAACGGAAAAATAACGGTATACTTATTATATTAATAAATAAAAAAGGAGCTTCCGTCATGCTTCAGATCTCTGCGTTTTTCACAAAAGCCCTCTCCTTTTTCACGGTGATCGTTCTGCTGATCGGCGCGGTGCTGTCGCCGGAGAAGATCGACCTTGGCGATCTGCCGGAAACCGCCGACGCTTCGTTTTCGGAAGAAGCGTATCCGGCGCGCTATGAAAAAATGCTGCGCTCCCCCGCGGTAAAGGATTTCGCGCGGCTGCTCGACGAAGAGAAGACCGTGCCGATTCCCGGCATCCGCTACGCGGCGGTGACGACTGACGGCGGGGCAATCTCCCTGTGCGACGCGATGACGCCCCAGGGCGTCTGCTTTGCGGGAGAAGGCGGAAAGTATCTTCTGATCTCCGCCTACTGCAACGACGAGGCGCTTGAAAACTCCGCTTATCATAAAGACACGGAGGGAAACCACGAATCGGTGCTTTATGTTCTGGACGCGGAAAGCGGCGCTCTGCTGACCACCGCGACGATTGACAGCTACAGCGACGAAGCGAAGCGGAACAGCACCGGCGCGCCGCCCCACGCCGGCGGGATCGCTTACGACGGGACATACCTCTGGATCGCGAAAACCAACGGCATTTTAGCGGTGGATTTCGCGCAGCTGGACGCCCTTGCCCGGAGCGGCGCCCCGACGGGAAGGGTTTCCTGCGCGGCGGCAAAAGAGACCTTTATCGGCGCGGACGGAAAACCGGTTGCGGAATACAGCTCCGACAAGCCCGTCAGCGCGTTCCGGCTGGATACCCGCGCGTCCTTCGTCTCAACCTATCGCGATCTGCTGGTCGTGGGCGAGTACCAGACCGAGGGGGCCGCGATACTCAGCGCCTACAAAATCACCCTCGGCGGCGGGGAAATGACCATGGCGGAGCAGTTCCGCGCAGAGCTCCCCCTGCACGCCCAGGGGGCGTATCTGCTTGACAGGGACGGCGAGACCTATCTTTTCGTCAGCAAATCCGCGGGGACCGTCATGACCGGCGAGCTGCTCGTATACAAGCTTTCGATCGACGGCGCCGAGGCGCAAAAAACCGCCCTCGCCGCGCAGATTCCCCTGCCGAATATGTGCGAGGATCTGGATGTAAAAGACGGGTTCCTGTATACCTGCTATGAATCCGCAGCCAACCGTTACTACGCCTGGAACAAGCCCGCGAAGCGCTCCGTGCTGACCACCGACCGCATCACGGCGATCGGGATCGACGGGCTGCTGGGATGAGGGAAAGAATATGAACGTGTTTTCAAAAATCGGCGACCTGCTGGGCACCGTCCGGCGTTACTGGAGCACCCCGCCCGAGGGGCGCTACATGACCTATAAAGAGATCCTTTCTCTGTCCTTCGGCGGCAACGGCGTCCGGGTGATCACCTATTATCTCGGCGGACTGATGATCTCTGTGGGCAACGCCTTTATCGGCAACACCATCGGCATCCCGCCCGGGTCGATCTACGTGATCTGGCTGATCAGCGTGTTTTCCAGCTTTCCGCTGACGGCGCTGCGCGCGCGGATGATCGACACGGCCCGTTCGATGAAGGGCAAATACCGCCCCTATCTGCTCACCATGGGTCTGCCCACGGCGATTCTTGCGAGCCTTTACGTCTGGATGCCCTACGAAAAGATGTCCATGCTCGTTAAATGCGCCGTGGTCCTGGCGTTCAACATCGGGTTTCAGTTCTTCTATAATTTTTATACCGACGCTTATGAGAGCCTGATCAACGTGCTCTCACCCAACAGCATCGAGCGCTCGGACGTGCTTTCGATCCGCTCCGTGGTCGAGAATTTCGCGCCGTCGATCATGAACTTTGCGTTTCCGCTGGCGGCAAAGGCCATCACCGGTGAAAACACGCTGTTCGATATCCGCGTTTACAGATATCTCTACCCGCCGATCTTCTTCCTCGGCTTCGTCATTTCCATGCTGGTCTACGTCAACACGGAGGAAAAAATCGTGCAGGCGAAGACCCACGTGGCGCATATGAAATTTTCCGACGCGCTGCGGGCGGTGGCGCGCAACAAGTATTTCTGGATCATCTCCCTTGCCGGGTGGCTCGGCTTCCTTGAAGGCTCGTTCAACAATATCATCCAATGGATGTACAATTATCAGAACGCCTGCACCGCGGCGCAGTATTCGATCATCACGCTGATCTCCGGCAACGCCTCGTTCTGGCCGAACCTGATCGCGCCGTTCGCGATCCGCCGCTTCGGCAAGCAGAAGGTGCTGATCTTCTCCAACGCTCTGAATATTGTTTTCATCGCCACGATGCTGCCTGTCACAAGAAACACCGGCAGCCCGTATATCATATGGATGCTGCTCGGGTGCCTGTTTATGAACACGTTCATGACCGCGCTCGGCTCTCTGCTCACCCCCAGCGTCAACGCGGATATCCGCGATTACCAGCATTACATCTCCGGCGAGCGGATCGACGGCATGTTTGCTACGGTAGGCCTCATCGGCACCGCGATCTCGCTGATGACCAGCTCGATCCTGCCCACCCTCTACGACCGGGCAGGTCTCAACGAGACGGTTGCCGCATCGCTGGGCTACACCAACAGCTATGACGTTTTGTTCAATCAGGGGTATTTTGTCCGCATCTGCTCGGTGCTGATCATCGCCTCCATCATCGGCGCGGCGCTGAACGTGATCCCCTATTTCTTCTACGACCTTTCGGAGACCGACCAGAAGGGCATGATCGCCGTGCTGAAGATCCGCGCCATGTTTGAGGACCGGGACAACGGCTCTCTCACCGACGAGCGCAGGGAAGAGGCGGAAAAGATCGTCGCCGAGGCGTGGAATTACAGCGGCAGGCAGCTGAACCCGGTAAAGAGCGGTGGGAAACGCGCCAAAGAGCTGCGGGCGGAGAATGAAAAGATTCTGGTGGGCCGCAGGGTGCGGGACGAGCTGCTGAAATACACCACCGAAGAAGGAAAATTCCGGCTGCGGATCGCCCGCAGCATCGTATCCGCCGGTCCCGACGGATACCTGTCCGTCACACTGCCGGACAAAGGGCAGATCAGAGCCATGCCGAAGGCCACGGAGCAGGAGCGGGAGGCGCGGCGGTCCCTGCTGATGCTGACCGAAAACATCCGCGCCGCCGGCCGCTCCATGGCAAGAGATTTCCCCAACGGCGTCGTACCCTTTGACGAGGCGGTCTTCGACCGGCTGTTCAAAAGCGAGTATGAAAACGAGGAGCAGATCGCCGGGGTCCTCAAACAGCTCCGCGCCGCGAAGGACGCGAAAGACATCGTGGCCGCCGGATCGCTGAGATCGCAGCTGCAGGACCTGCAGCGCGCCCGGGCCGATATCGCCGCGCAGATCAAAACCGCGTCAAAGGAAAGCGCGGCGTATTACCGCGCGGCAAAGCCCTATCTTGACTCGCGCAGAACGGTAAAACAGGCGCAGGACTATGAGGAATATGTGCAGAATCTGGCCTCTCCCGGGGCAGATAACAGTTGACGAATCGGCGGGAACGTGGTATGATAATTGCAACAAAAACAGGAAGTGATTCTGAATGAAAGCGTTATATAAAATCGGCGTGGCGCTCTGCGCGCTGGGCGTCTTCCCGGTGGTTCTGTTTTCCCCGTTCTTCAAACTGATCGTCACGACGGATATCGCGTCGTTCCTGACCAAGGAAAGCCAGATCATCGTGGACGATTCCTATTCCCTGCGGCAGCTCTACGACCTCTATCTTGAGAATAAGGACGAGCTCGCCGCCTCCGGCTTTTCCCTTT
>CACYHJ010000063.1 GCA_902774165.1 Oscillospiraceae bacterium | reverse complement strand
CGGAAGCGCTGCGGGGGCACCGATTGATCTTCAACACCGCGCCGTCGATGCTCCTGGACGCGTCGACGCTTTGCGGGGCGGAGCGGGACGCGCTGCTGGTCGACCTCGCGAGCCCGCCCTACGGCATCGACCTTCGCGCGGCGTGGGAGCAGGGCCTGCGCGCGTGGCGGGAACCGAGGCTGCCGGGGCGCTACTGCCCCGAGAGCGCGGCGCGGGCACTGTTGGAGGCCATCGAGCGGCATGAAAGGGGAGGCGCGGAACGTGAATGAGCTTATGAACATGCGGGTGGGCTGTGCGATGACGGGTTCGTTTTGCACGTTCAGGGCGGTGTTCGAGGCATGGCGCGCGCTGGCGACGACGGGAGCGGAGCTCGTTCCCATCATGTCGTTCAACGCTTATGATCTCGATACCCGGTTCGGCACCGGCGAGTTTTTCCGCGGAGAGCTGCGGAAGATCGCGCAGAACGAGATCATCCATACGATCCCCGACGCCGAGCCTATCGGCCCGAAAAAGCTGCTGGACGCCCTGGTGATCTGCCCGTGCACCGGCAACACCATCGCGAAGCTGGCGGCGGGCGTTGCGGATACGCCGGTGACGCTGGCGGCGAAATCCCATCTGCGGAACCAGCGGCCGGTGGTGATCGCCGTTTCGACCAACGACGCGCTGGCCGCCGCCGCGGCGAACATCGGCGCGCTGAAAAATCGGAAAAACATCTTCTTTGTGCCTTACCGGCAGGATGATCCGCAGGAGAAGCCCAATTCCGTCGTCGCGGAGTTTTCGCTGACTGCCCGGACCCTGCACGCGGCGCTGGAGGGGCGGCAGATCCAGCCGGTGATGCTGTAATCCGTCCGCGCCGGAAAGCGGGCGCGGCTTCCCGGCGTTACGCTCTCCGGTCCCAGATTTCCGCATTGTACCCGACGAGCGCCTGCAGCAGCGTCCCGGCGTACACGCGGGAGAAAAAGTCGTTCGGGTGGTTGATGTTGTTGCCCGTATAGTCGAGAAACCGTTTTCTTTGCAGCACGGACGCGCTGACCGAGGTCATCTGCGCGACGCCGCAGGGAGTGCCTTCGCCGTTCAGGGTATCGGCAAGGCGCAGAAGCTCCGGCTCCTGCAGAGGCTGCGAGGAAGTCCAGCCGATGGCCTCGGGGTTCGGCAGCATCGTGGAGACGAGCAAAATTGAGGCGTCCTTTCGCAGGGAAAGCACGCGCCGCGCGATCGTTTCGCAGTTGCGGGCGGTTTCCTCCGGCGTCCTGCCGCCGTCGTTCATGCCGTAGGCGAGCACAAGCAGGTCGCAGCCGTATTTTTCGACCTGGGGCGCGATATGCGTGTCGAGCCGGTCGACGCCGTCCCGCGAATTCCAACCGCCGACGGCGGTGTTGACGCTTGTCAGTGTGCCGCGGTCCCCGGCGGCATAGTCCGGCGCGGGCGCGGTGTATGTCCCTTCCGCGTCGGGCGGCGCAAAGCGGACCGTATAGCCGTAAAGATCCGCAAGCGCGTTCGTAAAGAGCATCGGGTAGGGCGGCTGATACGGCGGCGTATTCTGCACAAGGCTCGCGTTCGCGCCGTAGGTGATGCTGTCGCCGTGAAACAGCACCGTCGCGTCCCGCCCGGTCTCGAGCAGTTTCAGGAAACGGCCGAACCGTCCGGTACAGGGCTGGCGGAAGCCGTCCCACTCGTCGCAGTGAGTATAACTCACGCGGATCTGATAGCCTGAGATCTCCCCGTTCTCGGTGAAAAAGCAGGGTGATTCGGTCCCGTCGGGCTTGCGTACCCGCAGGATCGGCAACGCGCCCTCCGAATAATAGAGCTCCGGCGTCATCACGGGGATCGCGGAGGTTTTCGTCAGGATGAGGTTGCCGTCGCGGACGGTATAATCCCTCTCCGCCACATATTCCGTTGCCCCGTCGTAGGACCTGACGGAGAGGATTTTTTCGATTTTGTATAAAAGACGCTTCTCCTCGCCGGGGTAGACAAACGCGGCGGTCTCGTCCTCGACGAGCATTCCCCGCGTCAGCGAGGCAAGGGGCGTGTTGCGGAAAAATTGTTCTACGGTCATAGTATCACCTGTGAATTCTGATTTATCGCGGAGCGATAAATCAGAATTTGGTTACCGGTTGTCGGTTGCTGGTTGTTGGTGTTGGTATATTTAACGCTTATGTGTTCTTTCTTGCGGTGAGCGTCAATTTTACGCTGTCATCGATTGCCGATCCCCGATTGCCGACGACCGTAAATTCTGATTTGTCGCGCAGCGACAATCAGAATTTACAATAAGAAACAAACGCCTCCAGCAATCTGTTGTTCCGTTTGCCTTCGTCGTCCTGAAACGCGCAGCCGTGCCAGGCGACGGCGGTCTTTTTGCTTTGTGAGAAAGCGATCATCTGCCCGCGCGCGCCGGTCTTGACCCACACGTCAAAATCGCGGAACTGCCCGAGGGCGTAATCGTTTTGCTTCGACGCCTCGATCCATTCTTCCGAAATCAGACGCGCGCCGTCCCATACGCCGCCGCAGGCGTAAAGATATCCCATTTTCGCGATATCCCGTGCGCGGGCGAAAAGCCCGCCTCCGCCGATGGGGTACCCCTGCGGGCAGCAGACCATCGCCCACTGACCGAAGCCGAGGGGCTTGAAAAAGGTTTCATTGAGATACTTGTCCGCAGGTCTCCCGCTCGCCGCGGCGATAATGCGCGAGAGCAGATAATACGCCGCGTCGGAGTATCTTCGGTAGGTCTCCGGCGCGTGGGGGAGCGGCGTGCGCAGCACCTCGGCGAGAAAATCGTCGCCGATCACGGTGTTCGAGTCGTCCTCGTCCACGCCGTATCGGATGCTGTCGTCGCCCATGCCCGTCATATGGCGCAGGGTGTTGCGCACGGTCACGTTATGCCAGCGGGGATTCAGATCCGCCGGAAGCTGATCCTGTGAGAAAAACGAGGTCACGGGCGCGTCAGGGTCGAGCCTGCCCTCGTCCCGCAGCCTGCCGACCGCCGCGGCGATGAAGAATTTCGTCACGGAATGGCTGTTATTGATCGAGTTGCAGTCCGGGTTCTTCCATTCGAGGATCCCGTTTTCGCTCACGATCGCCGCGTCGTACATGGGCGCTTCCTCGCGGAGCACCGCTTTGAAAAAGACGTTTTCCGCGGCTTCTGCGTCGGTTATTTTTATGATTTCGGGATTCATTCTCCGCCTCTCCTCTCTTTTTGCCGTATCCGGTTTTTCAATTATACTATATATTCCCCTGGAGTGCAAGAGAGGGAAAAGGAAAAAAGAACCCGTCCGGAAGGCTCGGCCGTTTCGGACGGGATCTTTTTTGTTGTTTACGCAGCGGAGACGGCGGCGAGGGCGTCTTTTGTGAATGTTTCAAGTCTTGCCGCGATCGAAGCGTTTAGAAAACATGCCGGCGGCATGTTTTTAGCTTCGACCGACGAAGCTATGCTTCGCGGGGCATCGTGCGGCTGCGCCGCGGAAGAAAAGGGTTTCATGAAGCTGCGACAGGGATTTTTGTCTCCGGCGCAGGGTCAAGACGCGCGGCTACTCTTAAAATCGCTCTCGCGTCGGCGGCTTTGACCTTGCCGTCCTCGTCCATGTCAGCAAGTTTTTGCTGCGTTTCGGTCAGCGTATCAAGCCGCGCCGCAGCGCGCAGCGCAAGACGCGCGTCAACGGCTTTGATCTTGCCGTCCATATCCACGTCGCCGAGGGTGAAATACTGTGTCGGGGATTCGGTCGTGGGAGGTTCGGTTTTCGGAGGTTCCGTCGCCGGGGGTTCTGTTACGGGAGTCTCGGTCGTGGGGGGTTCCGTAACCGGCGCTTTTGTTGTAGGTGCCTCCGCAGTCGGAGCTTCCGTTGTCGGAGCTTCCGTCTCAATGGGTAGGGCGACGATTTGCTCTGTCTTTACCGCACCGCAGTCTTTACAGGTATACTTTTTCTCACCGTTAATTCCCGGAGCGGGCTGCTTTGTGACATTACCTTTATCCCAGTTATGCGCGGCGGTTTCGACGTGGCTTGCGTCGTTAGCACAGACGCGTTGATGCTCGTTCTCGGTCACCTCTTTCCATTCGCCGTATGCGTGACCAGTCGCGGGGATCGTTTCCTGTTTTTTAATCCATTCGCCGCAAACGGAGCATTTTGTGCCGTCGGTAAGACCGTCTTCCGTGCAGGTTGCGGGCGTTTTCAGAACCGTTTCGAGCGTATGGTCCGTTGTCGGAATAGGTTCGGTATAGGTATCTCCGCAGTCGGCGCAGGTATAAGTCATTACGCCTTCCTGCTTGCAGGTCGCTTCTTTTGTAATCTCCGAAACATACTCGTGATGATGCTGGTCGACCATAATCGCGTATTCTATCGGAAGCTGGTTATATCCTTTTATTTCAATATAATAAGTATCTGTTTTGCTTGGCGTAAATTCATAGTATTTGCAGTCCTTCGACGCATCGTATTTCATAGTATACCTTGTGCTATTTTCTTTACCGTCTGCATATACAAGATAAACATTACCATCTTTATCAAGCGCCTCATAATTCCAGATATAAATAAGGTAGCGTTCTTCTGCGTTCAGGTTCATCAGGAACCAATCATCGGGGGTGGTACACTCGCCGTACCACGCGAGATAGCGATTTCCCAACTCAATCGGCGTCGGAGTAGAAATACTGTTATTCAGCTCCCTCTCACAAAAATTGCTCGCTTCAAATGCAAAGCCGTATGTAGCCGTGATATATCCTTCTCGGACAGAATAAACGCGATCAATATTCATATAATACGTCCCGGCAGCAAGACCTATCTTATAGGAGAAGGCTTTCTTGCCCGTGCTGTCATAATACGTATACATATCCCAGACAGTCGTTCCCTCCGCGTCCAAAAGGAAAAACTTATACCCCTCGTTTTCCCCGTAGGTATCCTCGGTTATTTCAAAGTCAAAGGTCAGGATCCCATTTTCGAGTACCGTTATCTTATTAAAACAATCTTTATTATAATTATTCTTTATCCAAACCTTATTATAAGTCGTTCCAGTTTCACATTCGATGGCTTCCGAGGCGGAAAATCCCGTATTTTTGCCCTCTTCCGCACCGCTCTCAAATATCGCGACCACCTTGAGCGTATATGCGGTCGGCGTCATAAGATTATAAGATCTGATATAATAGTTTCCGGTTTCGTCCGGCGAATATTCATAGTAATTGCGCTCTTCTTCATCGTCATACGGAGCATTATAGCTCATACTCTTTTCAGAACCGCCTACGCTCTGAATCGTTGCAATCCAGGTCGTAGGTTCCAGTTCGTTATAATTCCCCATATAGATGCGGTAAACCGAGTTCGCCTTCAGTGATACTTTGAACCAGTCCTCGTCTTTATCGCTGCTGCCGACAAGACCACGGTATTCCTTGCCGAGTTCGATTTTGTTCGCCGTCTTCTGACTGCCGTTCGGTTCAATCTCGCAATCGTTTGTTGCTTCAAATGTAAATTTATAATCGGACGAAATCGTGCCGGATGTTACTGAAAATAACGGATCAATATTGACAAAGTAAACGCCCTCAGCCAAGCCAATGCTGTATTGAACATAAGACTTAATAGCGTTATCTCCGTATCCGTTGTGTTGCCAATATACCGTTCCGTCTTCATCCATCACGGTGATCTCACAGCGCGCATACTCACCTTTGGAGTCGATCGGTTTATCCATTCTGAAGGTTAGAATGCCGGTCTCGGGCAGCTCGATCCGATTATAACAATCAAACTTATAAGTGCTCGTCGTCCAGCTCTTTGTGTACGCTACGTCAAAATCGCATACGATCGCCGCTGCGGCGGAATAACCTGTATTCGCCGCAAAGGCATTCAATGGAAAAATGGTTAAAATCAGGGCTACCGCACAAATCATTGCAATCATACGATACGTTCGTTTCAAAAAAATCATCCTCCAATAGCATAATATTGATTATGTTGTTGGAGTGATTTCTCAAATTGTCAATAACGGAATTCTAAATAATCAAAGAATAACACATGGTTAAACATAACGCTGATTCAAAAGACTTTGCAAATCGGCTTTTATTTGTGTATCGTTATTTCTAAATACTATTGAAATTACTCTTTTGATTATGCTATAATCGGATAGAAATCAATGTAATTACCATTATTTCATTGAGTTTTAACAACATAATCAATATTACGTCCCGTGCCCGGCGCGGGATTTTTTGTTGCTTAGGGCGAAGATACGGAGATTTGACGCCTGGAGCTCCCCTGTTTCACAGCGGAGATTAAAGCGCAGCGGTAGGGAACGACGACCCCGGCGTTCCGCTTGCGTTCCGAGCCCCACTCCTTGTGAGTGGGTGAGGAATGCAAAGATGTGCACCGACAAATCTCCCTTTGGCATATGCGTATAATCGAAGATTGACGCAAGGTTTTGATTCATCTGGAACCGTGTGCCCGGCATTGTGCAAAACCCGACAACGGAACGCCGAGTTTAATTTGATTTTCAGATAAATTTCGCATCTGTGCGCAGTCGTACGGCGACGGGATGATCGGCGCGAAGCGCCTCACATCCACACCACCGCACGAAACGGCAGAGGTCTGCCGTGCTACCCGACGCACATCACCGCTCTCCGCTCTAAATAACGAGTCTCATCCGTTCCATTTTCCTGCGGTGCTCCGTCCCGGTGGATATGATATAAATCCGCGTCGTGTCAATGCTGCTGTGGCCGAGAATGTCGGCGAGCTTCGCGATATCCTTCTCGACGCCGTAAAACGTCCTTGCGAACAGATGCCGCAGATTGTGCGGAAAGACCTTCGACGGGCTCACGCGCGCCTGCCTGCACAGGTTTTTCATCTCCCGCCAGACGGTCGTGCGGTCCATCGGTCTGCCCGTTTTCGTGATAAAAATACAACCTGTTTTGATCTTCTGCTCCGTGCAATACCGGTGCAGTTTTTTTCGCAGTTCTTTAACGAGAAATACCGTCCTCGTCTTCCCCTTGCAGCTCACGGTCGCCTCGCCTTTGTTTGCCGCCTCGACCGTTATAAACCGCAATTCGCTCACGCGGATGCCGGTGCCGCAGATGGTCTGGATCACCAGCGCAAGTCGTTCGTTTCCCTTTCGGTTCGCCGCGTCGACAAGGCGCTGATATTCCGCCCGCGTCAGTTCCTTTTCCTCCGGGCAAAAAACCTGCCGTTGGATTTTGAGTGATTTCACTTTGCATTCCGGCCGCCCGAGAAATTCAAGAAACGCGTTGACCGAAGCGATCATCGAATTGACGCTCCGCGCCGCATAGCCTTTATCAATGATATACTGTTTGTACGCAAGGACAAACTCCCGCGAAAGCTCCCGATTTCCCAGGAACGCCGCGAACGCCGACGCGTCCCGCATATACTTCTCCACCGTCGCCGGGCTTTTCTCGTTTTCCATGAGATACGACGCGAACGCCCCGATTTTTTCCGTCAGCACACAATCACACTCTTTCAGAATAAAATAAAAAAGACCCCGTCATCTATAACGGGATCTTCTCATATTTCATATTACCACATTTCCGGCGGACATGCGAGGTCCAATTAATGAAACAGCAGTCAACCGAAAACAGAAAACGGAGATCGGGCATCGGAATTTTGAGATCGATTTCACAATTTCACGACTTCACGACTTCTCTACTTCACGACTTCACGATTTCACGACATCACGCCTTCGCAAGCTTCTCCCGCAGCGCTTTATACACCTCGTCCGGGATCTCGGGGTTACCCTTGGAATAACTCGGCACGAGCAGATCTCCCGCAGCCTTCGGGTCGGTGCATTCCGTGTCGTTTCGCCATTTTTCGCGTTCGTCCTTATCCCGCAGATCGGGGATCTCCACGGGAACGCCGCCCCGCAGCACGGAGCGGTAGGCGAACAGGCCGGGCAGGAACATATCCATCGCCTCGTAAACGTCGATAACATCCGCGCTCTCGTCGCCCCGGATGCGGCTGACGAAATTGAACATGATATAATAATCCGAACCGCCGTGAGGATAGCGCTCCGCCTGCGCGGAAAGACGGTCCTTGGTATCGACGGTTACTGCTTTCGCCTCGCTGTTCTCGCCCTCGTAAGAATCGGCGCTCAGGTACAGCGTGTTCACGTCGCCCGCGTCCGCGTCCTCCCGGGCGCACTCCATGCGGCCTTTGGAGCCGTAAACGGAGAACCAGCGGGAATCCCGCGCGGGCCCCACGCCCTGAATGCACTTGACGGCGGCGCCGTTTTCGAGGGTGATGAGCTCCACGCCCGCAAGGCCCGCCTTCGCGCCCATTCTGCCCATTCGGGCGTTGTGGGGCAGCTCGACGCCGACGACCTTCACCGGCCGCAGGCCGGTGATGTGGAACAGCGGCCCGGTGGCGTGGGTGCAGTAATAGAAGGCGCTCATGTTGTTGCGCCAGTGATCCGGCCAGCCGCGGGTGTGGAAGTGCCAGCCGCTCTCGCAGTTGTGCATATATTCGCCCTCGCCGTATTCGAATTCGCCCACCGCGCCCTTTTCATAGAGCTTTTTCATCTTCTTCGGCGCGGGCATGAAGCAGCAGTTCTCCGCGTAGGCGTAGAGCTTCCCGCTCTCCTCGACGGCCTCGATCAGCTCGACGCATTCCTTCATATTCTGCGCCGGCAGCAGCTCGCTCAGAACGTGCTTGCCCGCCTTCAGCGCCCGGATCGCCAGCGGCGCGTGCTCGTTGGCGTAATTCGCCAGCACCACCGCCTCGATATCGCTTTTGAGCATTTCGTCGAAATCGTCGTAATAGGCGATCCCGTCGCCGAAATCCTTCTTCGCCTTTTCCAGCGTGGGAATGTGGTTGTCGCAGACGGCGACAAGCTCCGCGTTCTGCGCGTGCAGGCAGTAGTCGATCATGGTCCTGCCCCGACCCGCGCCCACGACGCCGATCTTCGTTTTCGGCTTCGCGTAAAGCTCGCAGAACACGCTCAGGTCGTCCTCGCGGATCATCTTTACCGGTCCGGGGATCGAGTGGCTCGTCAGCACCGCCTCCCAGCGCTCCTTCATGCCGGTATCGTATTCCACCGGCAGGAAGCCCGCGTCCAGATAGCTGCGGATCGCGCTGCGCCGCCACTCGTCGGTGGTCAGCTCCATATAATCCACGTCGTCGGCGATCAGCTTCTTCACGCCTGCCGCGTTCAGGTATTTGCCCAGCCCCAGGCCCCGGTAATCCTCGCGGATGCCTACCATGTGGACCTCGCCCACGTTCTCCTTCGGGTGTTTGATCGCGGTGATGGTGCCCACATGCTCCCCGTTGTGGTCGAGGAAGATCACGTCGGTGTCCATGATGATATCGTCGTGGAACGTGATGCGGTCGTCAAAGGTTTTCTCGTCCGCGTCGTCGCTCACAAGCCCCTTCCGGCAGCAGCGCACCCACGCCATTTTGTCGCTCTCGTCTTTGTATGTGGATATGGAATAGCCCGCCGGCAGCTCCGGCTCGGTGAAGGGCGTGCCCTTTAAACGAAACATTTTCAACTGCGCCATAAGAACGGTCCTTTCGCAAGAGATTTCAGTATTATTATATCTTCCCCTCTCGGAGATTGCAACGATGAATTGATTCGGGTTGATAATTTTCTGCGGATCCGCCGTCCGGTCTGTCCTTTTGTATTTTCCTCTTGACATCCGTTCTGATTTATGGTATCTTAATTTGCGAATCATTCGCAAATTGGAGGCGGGAACATGCCGGCTTATAAAACGAAGCAGCGGGAGATCCTGCTGGACGTCCTGCTCAGACACAAGGACGAGGAGGTCACCGCCCGTCAGTTGGCCGCCGAGCTGGCGCCGGAAAAAATCAGCCTGAGCGCGGTTTACCGCAATCTTGCTGCGCTGGAGGCGGACGGAAAGATCCTG
>CACYHJ010000062.1 GCA_902774165.1 Oscillospiraceae bacterium | reverse complement strand
GTCGCCACGGTGACGTTCGGGCCGAACAGCGTGCAGTCGCCGACGTAAATATGCGTATCGTCGACCAGCGTCAGGTTGAAATTCGCATAGACCGCACTGCCGAAATGCACATGACGACCGCCCCAGTTGGCATGGAACGGAGGCTCGATATAGCAATTCTCTCCGATTTCGGCGAACATCTCCCGCAGCATCGCATTGCGTTTTTCAAGCTGAGACGGACGCGTCGCGTTGAACTCATACAGTTTCTCAAGACATTGCGTCTGTTCGCGCATGATCTGCGCGTCGTCCGGCAGATACAGCGAGCCGTCGTGAAGGGAAAGCATTGGATCCATCATTCTTCTCCGATCATTTTTTTCGGGACAAGCGCGCTTGCGTCCGGCCCGGTTTGTATTATATCACAGCCGGACAAACGCGTCAATCAGAGCGTTTATCTGTATTTTCGCCTGTTATATTTTCATATTATAATTAAAATATTGACAAACCGTGACACATCGGTGATATTTTGACGTGATTGACAATAGTAATTGACATTTTGAAAAGAATCGTATATAATAAATGAAAACGATTATCCGTATCGGTTCCGACCAAAGAACCGGATAAACATACCGCGGTTGATCCGCACTCATCAAATTGCATTTGTTTCACACCCTTTTTTTGCACAGACGGCAGACTCAGGTCTGTCGTTTGTGTTTTCCGGCGGTTTTTTATATTAACCGAAAGTATTTCAAAAAAAAGCTTGACAAACCGTTCTTCATGGTGTATACTGATAAAGCCCTTGAGGGAAACAAGTAAATATCGCGGAGTGGAGCAGTTGGTAGCTCGTCGGGCTCATAACCCGGAGGTCGTGTGGTTCAAGTCCCACCTCCGCAACCAATTTCATCCCGAAAATGGCGTAACACCGCCGTTTTCGGGACTTTTCTTTTTGTGATTCCGCATCGGTTCTTCTGCCAGATGCGGTTTTGACCCATGTTTGACCCATACGGAAAAAAATCGCCGGGAATCGGTGTGCGAAACATCCGCATCTTCCGATCCCCGGCGGTATTTTTTTGTGTTACAGCTTTTTTTTACATGCTGTCTTTCAGAAAATTTCCGACCTTATCCGCGGCGTCCTGCTGCATGTTTGTCGTGACGTGAGCATAGGTGTCGAGGGTGAAGCCGGCGGAGAAATGCCCGAGTATGTTCGACAGCGTCTTCACGTCCACGCCGTTCTGCAAAGCCATCGTCGCGAAGGTATGCCGCAGATCGTGAAACCTGATCTTCGGCAGTCCGGCCCGTTCAAGAACACGATGCAGCATATGAAGTACGCTGTCCGGACTGATCGGTCCTCCGGTTTTCGCCGACGGGAACACGTATTCGCTGAACCCCGCGTCATTTTTCTCTTTTTCTTTCAGTACGGACATTACGTCAGAGGGAATGACGATTTTCCGATAGGAATTCTTTGTCTTCAGTGGCCCTTCCGTTACGACGCCGTCGATTCTGCAGATCTGGCGGCGCACGTGGATCGTGTTCGCCTGACCGTCAAGGTCGGTCCATTTCAGGCCAAGAAGCTCGCCTCGGCGCAGACCGGTCGCGATCTCCAGAAGGTACATTTCGTATACGCCGCTCCTTTTCGCCTCCGCAAAGAATTGATCCACCTTGTCCAGCGGAAGCGTCTGCATTTCGCTGTGATCCGCTTTCGGCAGTTTGCAGCCCTTCGCGGGATTTTCTGCGATCAGCTTTTCCGCGACTGCCTTATCCAATGCCGTCGACAGAAAGACGTGGACGTTTTTCACCGTTTTCGGACTCAGCCCGTGCGGCTGTTTTGCCGATTCTTTCCGGACGATCCGTCCTTCGGTAAGAAGCTTCACGTAGAATTTCTGCAGGTCGGAGGTTCGCAGCTCTGTGAGTCGGATATCTCCGATATTCGGCCCGATGTGGATCCGCAGGATCCCGCAGTAGGATTCGAACGTGGACGGACGCATCGTCAGTCTGCCGAAGTTGTCGAGCCAGAACTGCAACCAGGTTCCGACGGTGTATTGCTCCGCTTTCAGAATATCGAGCGACACGCATTCCTGCAGTGCTGCGGACAGCTTTTCTCTGACCTCGGCCTGCGTCTTGCCGAGAACGTTTTTGAAGATCTGTTTGCCTGTGACCGGATCGTGTCCGGCGGTATACCTGCCTTCCCATCGGCCGTCCTTTCTCTTCCTGATGTTTCCTTCGCCGTTTGCTCTGCGTTTTGCCATGGATATCACCTCTTTCAAGCAACACACAATACTCTGAAAAACTCCGCAAGTCAAGCGGAAAATACATTTTCCCGGAAAAACTGTTTCTTTGTTTATGCGTCGCAGATCCTGCACCGCCGGCAAAAGGCTCGGGCGTTCCGAAAACAGCGTACGGCAGTCCGGACAAGACGCTTGCGCAGACGCATAATATATTTTGCTCCAAATCCGGAAGCACCGTATACGGCGCCGTATAAAAGCGCTTTACACCGCCGTTTCTCCGTTCTGTGGCGCCTGAACAGGAGCCGACCCCTGTTTTACGGCACCGTATTTTTCCGGAGTCCCGAATCCGGAAAAACCGCGTACGGTCGGCGTTGCCGGCCGTTGTGAACCGAGGCGGAAGCCGCAGTGCGGCACCGACTCTTATACCTGCTTGCAAATCGACCCGGGCGGAAAATGCATAGCAGGGGAGCCCTTTGCATAATGTTTCAGTGCCTCATCGTTCTTTCTTTCAGCACCTCATCGTTCTTTCTTTCAGCACCTCATCGTTCTCTCTGCACGACGCCGGTGTCTTTGCTTTATTCAGCTTATTTGTCCCGGATTTCAGTTTTTTTTCTGATTGCAATAGAACAAATTTTCTGATTTATTTTAACATTTGACGGAATCATTGTCAAGGAACTTGCAGAACAAATTTTCTTTTTTGCCGCAGTGAGAGGAAAAGAATGCGCCCCGGAACCTTTCCGGAGCGTTTTTCTTTGTTTAGCGAACCAATAATTGCACCTGTCAATCGGCGCCGTCGGATCGTAATTCTATCTTGTACGTCACCGCAAAAATGATGCCGACGGCGATAAAAAACTTCTTCGAAAGCATCGTCTTCCGTCCCCACCTGCAGAAAGAAGGCACTTATTTCTCGGAGAATCGTCAGAATCGCGTTTAATAAACCCCGGTGAGTATATTCCCGTGAATCTATAAATCTTTCTGAATACGAGCTTTCTGCTCCCAGGAAAGCGGAAAACTCTAACGAATAATAGAGTGTTGGTTTTAAGTAAATATGCTCTTGATTAGGGAGTTTTTATCCTTCATTCGCAGCAGTTCTTCTGCATATGCTTTAGTCATTTCGCAGAGATACGTCGGTTTCTTTCCGTATTCACCGGTTTCCGTGCAGCAAACGGCTGCGCAGACAGGACAGACCTGGCGAAGCGGACACGCCGTGCATTCGGCGGGCAGCCTGATCGCGCACGTCGCGGCCCGTACCGCCTCCCAGGCTTCCCGGAAGCTGACGCGGGACAGATCGGCACAGACCGGCGTCATACCGCACATGCGTACGCCGCCGTTCCAGTCCACCCAAAAACCGGCGCGTCCCGCCCGACACCGGCTGACGGATCCCAGCGGGGACGGAGAGCCGTTCATCCCGTCCGGAGTGGGGCGTTCTCCCTGTTCCAGGAGCGACAGCCTGTTCTGAAGCTCCTTACCGGAAAGCTGCTTCGTTTCAATCGCCGCCCGGCATTTTCCAGCCTCTTCGGCCGACAGCCTCATTTCGTTTTTTCCGTACACGCCCGCACCTCGGACGGGTGGGAACATATAAGGCGTCGCCTTGATCGGCAGATTCCGCTCTGAGGCGAACGCGAAAACGGCGTCCAGCTCATGCACGTTCTCCGGCGTTACGCTCACATTCAGTCTGACGTCGATCCCTGCGGCGGTCATTTGTTCAATGCTCTCTTTCACCGCATCGAACCGATCCGTACCGCAAAGAGAACGGTATGTTTCACCCGAAGCGCCGTATAACGACATATTGATCCGGTTCGGAGGGTTCTTCTCAAACAGGGCTGCGATCCGGCCCTTCAGCAGAGAGCCGTTGGTATTCACCGAAATAAAAAAACCCATTTTGCAGAGCGCCCCGTAGATTTCTTCAAAATCTGCCCGGAGAAGGGGCTCTCCGCCGGTCAGCAGTAAAAAAAGCATTCCCGCATCGCGGGCCTGCGAGGCGATGTCGATCCAACGCTCCGAGGTCAGTTCCGCGTCGTGATTGTCCGCCTGCGCGGAATGGATATAGCACATCCGGCAATTGAAATTGCATCTGCGGGTCAGCTCAAAGGTCCCGGACAGCGGGATCCCGGCAGCCGCGCTCTTTCGGTGAAGATAGGCGGAGATGCCCGCCTCCTGTCCCATACTCAGACCGGGCAGCAAAATGTTCTGATCGTTCATTCAGGATTGCACCTCCGGTGGATTTTCGCAGCCGATAAACAGGATATCGCAGTCTTTTTCATCCAGGTTCTGCGCGCGCATCGAAGCTTGCGCGCCTGCGGGAAGATCGGAAAACCGGACGCGGTAGGTGATCCCGCCGACGTATCCCTGCGCGTCGCAGCGTTTAAAATACACAAAAATATCTCCCGCAACGGGCGCCGACGAAATATTTTTCAGCGTCATCACCTGATCGCTGACGCTGAGCTGGAATGTATCCGGATACAGGGAAAGCGGCTCGGCAAAAACGATCTTATCGGAGACTGTCATGCCGTTTACCGCAGCACCTGTATAAGGCCTGCGGTCCTGCTCCAGCAGCAACGCGCGCCGTCCCGGCAGCAGCGTTGTGCAGACGAACCGCAGTTCGCCTGCGCCGGTATCCATGGTGAACTGCACCGACCGGATCGCCTCTTCGGAAACGTTTTCGACCCGGATCGCCGCCACGTTTTCCAGCGCGTCTCCGGAACCGTCTTCCACATAAGCGCCTGCGTAGGCGAAGGGAGATCCTATGGCAAATCCGGACAGATCGGAATAGAGCAGGCTTGTCGTTTCCTCCGGCTGCGAAGTCTGTTCCGCAGACGGGCCGGACGGCTTCGCGGCACAGCCGGCCGACAGCAGAACGGTAAGCAGCAGAACCGTGATGAAACATATTATTTTCATGATGCGTCTCCTGTGTTTTCACCTATAAACATAACGGCTGTTCCATTAAGGTCGGCAAAGCGATCAATGAAACAGCAGGCTTTATACTATTTCGTTATTGACAACGCTTCCTGCAAGCATGCTACGGCGCCTTCATCGGGTCGGCAGCTTAAATGAAAGAACGGAACGGAAGACGCAATATTCTCCGCAATCTGAAGAAAAATGCGCATCTGCTCCTCGTTGTCCGTATCGATCGTGCATCCGGACAATAAAGCGCGGAAAGCTTCGCCGCCCGCGGCGGGGCGCGCTTCATTCTCCGCTCCCTGAGACAGGATCACGACGGCGCGGATCGGAAAATCGCCGCGCTGGCAGATCCTGCTGGTGCCCGAATAGGGAATGCCGCAGGCGTAAAAGGTATCGCCGCGTTTCTCGATCATCGCCCTGTCGCCGTTGATGATCCTCGCGCCGACGCAGCGCTCCCACAACGCGGCCTGCGTTGTCTTCCCGGTCTGTTTTTTTGCCGTGAACAGGATCGCTTCTCCGTCTTTCTCAATGAACGACGCGTGAAGGAAGCGAGAGCGGTAGTGAAATTGTATAACAGTTACCGTCAGGACCGCAATATACTGGACAACGACGCGCTGATCATGGGCGACCTGAACTGCTACGCGTTCACCGATCCTATCGAAACGATGCTCAGCACGGGTCTGATTGATCTGCACCGTGCTTTCCATGCAGACACGAGTTACAGTTACATGTTCGGCGGTTTGGCGAGTTATATTGACCACGCGATATGCAGCGAGCAGATGTACCGGCAAGTGACCGGTATGTCGGGCTATCATATCAATTCTGATGAAGACGACAACTATCGGTACGACGGCAAGAAGAGCGACGAGACGATGTTCCGTTGTTCAGACCATGACCCGGTGCTGGTAGGTCTGAAATTAGACAGTACGTTATCCTTGAATCTGGATCCGTACATCAATTCGAGTCAGATGGGTGACAGCCTTACTTTCTACTGCATCTACACGGACGAAGCGACCGATCCGGTGGTTTATTTCGATATCTACACGATCAACGGTACGCCGGTTTGTTCACCGACGAAGATGGTGTATGAAGGGGAGATTTTCGAGAAACATACCAAGTACTACACCCTTTCGACTTCGAACCCGAATCTGCCGAACGAGGTGAAGAATTTTCTGCCTTTGCAGCCGGGTATGTACGTGCTGCATTTTTACCACAAGGGAGCGATCAGTTCGCATAAGTTGCTGATACGATGATGGATCTGTTTAGCGAAATAGAAGAGCCGGAACGCGAGGAGATACGAGCCTTGCGTAAGGAGTTGGAGGAGGCAAACTATAAGTACTATGTACTGAACATGCCTACTCTTTCCGACCGTGAGTTCGACGAGAAAATGCATCGTCTGCAAGCGCTCGAGGCACAATTCCCCGATATGTTTGATCCCAAGAGCCCGACGCAACATGTGGGTTCTGATTTACAAAGGGACAAAGTACAAGGTACAAAGGGGAAGGCATTTGAGACCGTCAAACACAAGTACCCGATGTTATCGTTGGCGAACAGTTATTCGCGCGAAGAGATTGAGGAATGGGTGCGCAAATTACCTTCGGGTGTAGAGATTGTTTGCGAATTGAAATACGATGGACTTTCTATTTCTTTGTGGTACGAGAAGGGCGTGCTGGTGAAAGCCTTGACACGAGGGGACGGACAGCAGGGAGATAACGTGATCGATAATATCAAGACGATTCCTTCTATTCCTTGGAAGATTGAGCGAGAGGATGTACCGGCGTTCTTTGAGTTGAGAGGCGAAGTGTTGCTGCCTTGGGAGCGGTTTGAGGCGCTGAACAAAGAGCGAGAGGAACAGGAAGAACCGCTGTTTGCGAATCCGAGAAACGCGGCAAGCGGAACATTAAAGTTGCAAGATCCAAGAGAGGTAGCACGGCGAGGTCTGGATGCGTATCTATATTATATGATCGGTGAGAACCTGCCGGGGAATACGCATTTTGAGCGCTTGAGTACGGCGAAAGAATGGGGATTTCATATATCTGACGCGATTAAGGTGTGTCACTCGGTGGATGAAGTGATGGCTTATATCGCTTACTGGGACACGGAACGTAAGAACCTGCCGGTAGCGACGGATGGTATCGTGCTGAAGGTCAATAATCTGGCACAACAGGAAGAACTCGGATATACGGCTAAGACACCTCGTTGGGCGATTGCGTATAAGTTTCCGGCGGAGAAACAGTTGACGCTGCTAAAGGAGATCACGTATCAGGTAGGCAGAACGGGTGTCGTGACACCGGTAGCGAACTTAGAGCCGGTTCAGTTAAGCGGCACGATGGTTCAACGGGCGACGCTGCATAACGAGGATTTCATCAAATCGTTGGATATCCGACCGGGAGATAAGGTATGGGTTGAGAAAGGGGGAGAGATAATTCCGAAGATTGTCGGTCGTGCCGACCGAAATGATGAAATGAGCGCGACTTCGTCGCTCAATGATGAAATGATGTATTCCTTCCCTACTACTTGTCCGGAATGTGGAGCAGAGTTGGTACGTGTGGAAGGTGAAGCGGCATGGCGATGCCCGAATGAGACGGGTTGTCCGCCGCAGATAAAGGGTAAGATCGAACATTTCGTGAGCCGCAAGGCGATGAACATAGACGGTCTGGGTGAAGAGACGATTGATCTGTTCTATCAAAAGGGATTATTGAAGAATATCGCAGATCTATACGATCTGAAGTTAGAGGATATAGCGGCTCAAGAACGACTTGGCGAGAAGAGTGCGCAGAATATTCTGGACGGGATTGAGGCGAGCAAACAAGTGCCGTGGGCGCGTGTTCTGTTTGCGCTTGGAATAAGGATGGTGGGAGAGACGACGGCGAAGAAGATTGCGAAGAAATACAACACGATTGATACACTTATGTGGGCGACCGCGGAGCAGTTATGCGCGATTGAAGATGTAGGTCCGCAGATCGCGGAGAATATCGTGAAGTATTTTGAGGACATCCGCAATTTAGAGCTTTTGGATCGTCTGCGCAAAGCGGGTTTACAGATGGAAGGGGAAGCCGCACCTGAACCGACGAGCGATAAGTTGGCAGGAATGAGTATTGTGATAAGCGGTACTTTTGCGCATCACAGCCGAGACGAATACAAAGCGATCATCGAGCAGAACGGCGGTAAGAACGTGGGATCGGTGAGCAAGAAGACGAGTTTTATTCTGGCCGGAGAAAATATGGGTCCCGAAAAACGGAAGAAAGCGGAGGATCTCGGAATTCGTCTCGTGACCGAGGAAGAATTCCTCGAAATGATGAATTGATAAAATGATGAAATGATGAAGGTGAAATGATGAAGTTGAAACAATATATATTTGAGTATTTGCGGAAGCGGATGCCGGAACGGGAGGTACGTTTTCCGCATTTTGATGAGCCGTTGAGAATCATGCTCATTTATGAGAGTGACTATCTGGAGCGCAATGATGCCATTAAGACGATTCGTCAGGATTTGTTGCGCAGACAGATGGACGTGACCATGTGGGGTTATGTAGAAAGGAAAGAGGTTCAGACGCTTATTCTGCCGCAGAGTCGTATTTTGGGTTTGAGTGACTACAATTTCTTCGGCAAACCGCGTGACTACGTGCTGACCGATCTGCAAGCAGAACATTATGATCTGCTGATCGATCTGACCACTCGTCCGCTATTACCGCTTCGCTATTTAGCGATGTACACGGATGCGGATTTTAAGGTAGGAATGAACTTAGGCGAAGGGATTCATGACATGTTGATTTCCCTACCCGATCTGAGTCCGGAACAAGGGGAAGAGGCGGAGATTGAGGCTTCCTGGCTTTACCATCAGATGATACAGTATTTAACGACAATTAAAAGTAAGGACTAATATATGCTGAACTTAAAAAACACATTAGGCACCGCGCTCGTTACTCCGTTTACCGAGCAGGGCGGTCTGGATTACATTGCGTTGGAGCGACTTCTGAGAATGCAACAGGACGCAGAGGTGGATTACGTGGTAGTGCTTGGTACGACCGGCGAGAAAGCGACCTTAGATGCCGAGGAGATCGAGAGTATTCAGGATAATATCATCGCTTATTACAACACGCAAGTGCCGCTGGTGATCGGTTTTGGCGGGAACAACACGGCAGAAATGTGCAGGACCTTGCATGACCTCTCTTACTCGCCCCTGGAGCATTGTTTTGATGCCATGCTGAGCGTTTGTCCGTACTATGTCAAGCCGACGCAAGAGGGTCTGTATCAGCATTTTATGGCGCTTCACGAAGAATCTCCGTGGCCTACCATTTTATATAATGTACCCGGACGCACGGGCGTGAACCTATTGCCGGAAACGGCAATGCGTCTGTGGCAGGACAGCGAAGGCGGAATTATCGGTATCAAAGAGGCAAGCGGCAACATGGAGCAGATCAAGCAACTGATCCGCATGCGTGACGAGTACATGGCGGAACATCCGGACGCACCGTATTTCGGTATCTTGTGCGGCGATGACAGTTTGGCATTGGAAGCGATGAACGCCGGTGCAGACGGTTTGATATCTGTGGCGAGCAATGCTTTCCCGAAAGATTTTATGCGGCTGATTCATGAAAAAGACAGTGCTATTCAGAACAAATACGCCGAACTGATCAAACTGCTGTTCGCGGAAGGAAATCCGGTAGGTATCAAAGCCGTTCTGGCAGAGTTGGGTATCACGGACGACCAAGTTCGTTTACCGCTGGTTTCGGCAAGCGATGAACTGCATCA
>CACYHJ010000061.1 GCA_902774165.1 Oscillospiraceae bacterium | reverse complement strand
CGATCCCACAGAGCCTGTTGGCCCCACAGCGCCCGACACGCAAGCGGGAGACAATCTCTGCAAGTGGGACAACACGGATCACGGCACGTCCTTCTTTGGTAGGCTCATCCGGTTTTTCCACTCCATCCTGTATTTCTTCGCCCACCTGTTCGGCAGAAGATAAGGAATAAATTAAAAATCAACACCTCGCTTGAGCCGGAGCCACGCGCCCCGGCTCTTTTCTTACTTGTCCGAAAAACAGACGGCAGAGCCGCAAAGCCCCACCGCCTTATGATTGCTTTTATAATTCGATAATCATGTGTTATGTAAATTGCTTTATTAAACTAAACAACCCCATATTTTTGTTTGGCAGACGCATAATTCTCTCACCGAAATCATCCGTTTTGAGTTTATGCGTCTGCCAAGTGTTTCTAATGTTATTCTGTCGCCGATTCGTCGAAGCCGTCACTGAACGGAATGATACCGGCTCCGTCGAGCCCGTCCTCGGGATCGCACCACCACATCTGCTCGATATGATCGGTGTTGTTTCCGTCCCTGTCGTATTCGTCCATCCGAATGCGGAAGTCTCCGTTCAGATCGATCCTGATTTTCAGCTTGCCGTCGTGATCGAACACGGTGATCTGTTCGACCAGCATCCGCAGGTGCGCGTCGCTGATCGCGCCGTCCTGAATCGCCGCATCCAGCAGATTGACGCTCTTTTTCAGATTTTTCTTTCTGTTCTTTACCGCGGCGTCAAGGTCGTTGAATTCCGCGATCTGCGCTGTTATCCGCTCAATATCCTTCTCGCAGGCAGCCAGCATTTCATCGTACACCGCGGCCCGCTTCGGATCTCGGATCCGTTCCAGCAGGATCGACTGCTGATCCGCCTTCCGTCGGGAGAGCTCCTTTTCCAGCGCGTCGATCTTTTTCTGTACGGTCGGACGCGCCGCCATCCATTTTTTTACCTGCGCGTCGATATTCGAAAAGCACTCCCGCATATATTTTTTCAGCGCAAGGAGTTCGTTGAAAATCAGCGCGTCCAGCGTCTTTTCGTCGATGCGGTGAGAGCTGCACTGCTCCTTTCCGTAGCGGTGATATCCGTTGCAGACGTATTCATAGCGCACCGGCTTGTCCCGCCATTTCCGGGTGCGGCAGGTGAACGTCGACCCGCAGTCGCCGCATCTGATCAGCCCCGTATACCGATGCGGCGGATGTCCGCTCGACGCGCGGACGGACTGCTTCTTCTTCGACGATATTAAAAGCTGTACCTGCTCCCATATCTCTCCGGATATGATTGCGGGTACAGCGTTTTCGTGCCGGAAACGTTCGTCCTCCGGTATTTCCTGATAAACGTGTTTGATTTTGTTGGTGTAGGTCTTATGACAGATCAGGTTTCCGATGTAAAACTCACTGGTCAGGATCCGTTTGACCGTCGTATTATTCCACAGATACCGGTGGGCGATCTCTGGTTTATCTTTGCCGATCTTCTTTTTCAGCATGGTCTTCTGAAAATATCCCGGCGTCGGAACGTGTTCCTCATTCAGCAGCGTCGCGATCGCTTTGTATCCGTAGCCGTCGAGGAACAGCCGATAGATCCGCCGCACGATCGCCGCCTGTTCTTCGACGATCCGTATTTCATCGGTGTTTTTATCCTTAAAATACCCCAGAGGAGGGATGATGACGATTCCCTCTTTCTGTTTCTGCAGATAGCCGCTGTGGATCTTTTTCGACGTATCCTTTGCGTACTGATCGTTTACCAGCCCCATAAATCCGATCATAAGATCGTCGCTGTCGTTGAACGTATTGATATTCTCCGTAACCGACTGGACGCTGACGTTGTGTTTCATTAAAAAATCGATATACAGCGCGGTCTGCGTCCGGTGTCTTCCCAGCCGGGACAGGTCTTTGACGACGACCATATCGATTCTCCCCTGCTCCGCGGCGTCGGTAATCTGCTCCAGACCGTCGCGGTCGAACCGCATTCCGCTGACGTTATCGTCAAAGGATTCCCCGACGATTCGGTATCCGTTCTGCTCCGCGTAGTTTCGGACGATCTTTTGCTGGTTCGCCAGGGAATTCATTTCCTCATCGTCATCGCGGGACAGCCTTGCGTAAAGCCAGACTCTCATAATTATTCCTCGTTTCTTTTTTAACAGGCGCGTGATATGCTGTCTGCGCGTTTTCATGGCAAGCAACAACATACCACAACGCCTTTGAAATATCCAGCTCTTACGCTGATTTTCTCAAACTCTCTTCTTCGCCGACCGCAGCGACGGGATCGCTGCTGAGATAATCACGAAACACCGCGGTCAGGAATTTTTCAAACAGATCGGCTCTGCCGTTGTAATAAAACTCTACCGATTCAATATTACAGTCGTTATTTTCCATAAAATTTACCTCTTTTCCGGATTTGACAGGCGCGCGGTATGGTGTTTGCACACCCTGCGGCAAGCAACAACATACCACAACGGTTTTGAAATATCCAGCCCCAAACCGTAGCTTTTTCAGATTTTTCAACACGGGTACGTTACAGGTTTTCCATAACCTGGTCGCGACTTTCCGTATTCGATCCGTCTTCGCCCGGATCACCGTTCGATGCGGAAAGAATAATACCGGCGGCAAGCCCGATCGCGGCGCCGATCGCGGCGCCGATCGCGTCCGCTTCCATTCTTTTTCTGCGTTCTTCCTCGTCCTCGTCTCCGTCCGTCAGAGCGCCAAGCGCAAGTACACCGCCGACGCCAGCACCGACAACAGCGCCGAGCCCACCGCCGTCGTCACCATGATCCGGATGAGCTGCCGCCGAAGGTTCTCCGCTGTTGATCTGATATCGTTTACGGTTTCGCGCAGCAGTTTCGAGTTGTCCGATATAAAACTCTCTTGCTTTTTCCCAGCCAGTGAAATGCTGTCCTGCAGATTTGCCGTCGTTTCCCGATTCGCTTCCGTCAGATTTACCACGGCCTGTGTCATAGTTCTTGCTTCGATATTCCGGATCTCCGCGATACATGACTGCAGTTCTTCCCACGTCGCCAGCTCTTCGATTTTCCGGTACAGCGTCGGCTGAAAGGACGCCGCCTGCTTCAGCAGATTGAATTCCTCCTCCCGCTGCCGCACCGGAATCGCGAACACCTGCGGCTCGTACTCCTGATACTCGATCACGGAAAGCGCGTCTTCGTTCTGCCGAACGAGATTTTCCAGCGCCGAATTGCGCTGCGAGTTGTTCTCTGATTTTGAATTCATTTTCGATATTCTCCTTCATGTATTTTTCGTCGTGCAGCTTATTGTCTCTGCACTTCATTCCGTTCGGACAGAGGAAAGTAATGTTTTTTCTCTCGTCCGTCCACGTCATTGTGTAGCCGAGACGGTTCATCGTTCTGATGAATTCCTCCCGGCTGCCGCTTGTCTTCATTGCGGAATTGATCGCCGCCATAAGCTGAAACTTCCAGCTCTGCCCTTTCTGCGCGGCCCTGTATTCTCTCGATCTGAGATTCGACGACGGTTTTTTCGGATCGTATTTCCGCAGGACCGACAGTCCGTATTTTCTGCAAAGAGCATCGCTTTTCTGCCGCAGCTCCGACAGAAAGAATTTATTCGAATGCAGTTTTCTGCCCGTCTCGAGATCGCAACTGTTCACGACAAAATGGGAATGCAGATGATCCCGGTCGAGATGCGTGGCGACGACGATCTCCCGGTTGCCGAACGCTTCCGCCAGCTCCGCCGCGATTTTATGCGCCAGCTCCGGCGTGATGTTTTCAGACGGAGAGAAGGACTGTACGTAATGAAAGAACCGTGCGCCCTGCTTATGGCCGAACAGTTTCTGCGTCGCGAGGAAGGATTCGTTCGCGAACTCCGGCACGCAGTTGATTCCGGTCACGAACATCATCTGCTCGTCTGACGTTGTTTTATCGGGACGCATACAGTAATCGAGCACGCCTTTCTGCGCGCTCGGCGACTGTTTTGACTCCGGGATATTCTTAACGATCGCCATTCTGATCGCCTCCGAGCGCCGAAAGAATCTTTCTGTAGCAGTTGAGCGTTTCGGAAAGATCAATCGCAGCGATCCTTCCCTGATGCGCAAGACGCGTGAGCTGATTCAGGTTATTTCCCTGACGGCGCAGTTCTTTGTTTGCGATGCGCAGATCTTCGTTGACGATAATCCGTCCGTTCAGGCACATATCCAGAATGAACCGACGCAGAGACGGCGCCGCGGATTCGAGCATCCGCTGACATAACCGATTTTTTTCTTCTGCTGTAAGACGGATGGAAATCGTTTCGGTTTGTGTTCTGGGCAAATATTATCACCTCTGTTTTCTGAAAGTGGGTCCGGGCTTCCGCCCGGTTTTGCGCGATGGCAACCGCCGCCGAACGGCGGCGGACAGCCACGCGCTACGCTTGCCCCGGACAAGTCCGGGACTTATCTGCGGGCAAACTTCGGGCAATTCAGAAGTTTCGCCCTATGACTCTGTTTGCAGTCGTTTTTGCAGCGGACGCATTTCGGATTATATGAAATACGCCCGTTGCTGTTTCTGAAAAATTGCCAATCGTCTTTCCTTTTCATAAATCTCCTTCTATATTTTGGAGGCGCAGAACCCCCGCTTTTCCCCTCAAAAAACGGGCTGAGTCCGCTTTTTGTTCTCTCGGCGGGTAGTTACTCCACCGCTGTCCAAACGCGCGAAACAGGCGGTTTCGTTTTTTCTTTCATCAATGCAACAATGCAAACGACTCCCTGTCAACAATGCAGTCTGACTGCAGAAGGGAAGAACAACCTGCAATGTTGCAATCTTCTCACTGCGGGAGCGACCAGCACCAGTTTCTGCCGTTCTTCTTCGTGACGATCCCGTCGATATTCTTCTTCGCTTCGTTCACTGTCCGTCGCGATATATTTTTCATCGCGGCAACGCGGAAGATTTCGTCTGCGTAGACTGTTTCTTCTGCGGCGAGCATCGAACGGATCAGATCTTCAGCTGCGGCGGTTTTCGTCTCCGAACCGATCCCGCAGAGCAGTTCGTCCGAAGTCATATCTCCGTAACCGTCCAGCCAGCGGAATCCGTCCTCGTCTCCGAGAGCGAACGCGAGAGAATGTCCTTCCGGCGCGAGCGAAGATTTATCGTGAACGATGACGCGTACGTTCGGTTCTTTCTTCAGCCTGCCCACCAGAAGAACGCTTCTTGCCGCGGCTCTGAAATCAATGGAACCGAGTCCGCGATAACTGCTCGACGAACCCTGCGCCTTGTTCAGATGCCCGACAAGAACGATCGCGCAGCCGGTCCTCTCCGCGACGGCGGCGACTTTTTTCAGAACGGAACGGATCTCGTTCGCCCGGTTCATATCGATCTTCTCACCGAGGTACGCCTGCAACGGATCGAGGATCATCAGCCGAGCGCCGGTCGCAGTGATCGCGTTTTCGAGTCGCTCGTCAAGAAACGAAAGCGCTTTCTCGTCTTCACTGATACAGAAGATCTTCGACTCGTCCGCGCCGGCGTCCATCAGCCGCGGCTTGACCGTATCGCCGAGTCCGTCCTCCGCGGTCTGATAGATCACGTTGAACGGTTCGTGCTCATGCATCTCCGGCAGCGCCGTACCGTTGCTGCAGGCTGCGGCAAGACGGAGCGCGAGCGTCGTTTTGCCTTCGCCCGGATCTCCCTGGATGATCGTGATCTTCCCGAACGCGATATACGGATACCAGAGCCAGTCTACGTTCTGAAGCTCCACTTCGGACATTCGGATGAGTCTTAAACTGTTTTCATTTTCTGTCAACGTTTTTTATCCTTTCTTTTGTATTTGTCCGGAACCGCGTCTTTCCCGAAAGAGAGAAAGTTCAGACGTCAGGACGCGGTTCGTTTTTTCCTCTGCTGTCCGGTTACGTTCCTGCGTCAATCTCGGCGCGTTTTAACCTCGCTCACCGTGTCCGTTTACACGGGCGCTCTCGCGCCTTTCTCCTACGGCACGGATCTGCATCCGTTGTCATGGCAAGGTATCATCCCGGCAGAGTATTCAATTGTCAAGGTGCAGATCGACGGCCTCGCCGCCGCAGACAGAAACGAAAACCGCCCGCTGTCCGAAGACAGCAGACGGCGCTTTCGTGTCCGTCCATATAGGTACCGACACTTGCACATATAAAATATTCCTGCAGATATAAAATTTTCAAAAATTTTTTCAGGCAAGGAAACATAAAGACAGAGACTTGAGATTTTTTGTCTCAAGTCTCTATTTCTTCACGTTTTGAATTCCGAAAATTTCTTTTCCAGCTTCTTCAGTCTTTTCGAAACGGCGGACTGCGTCATATTCAGACGGGCGGCAATTTGTTCCTGCGTGAGATCCTCCATCCGGAGATCGATGATCTTCCGATCGGTTTCGTCAAGCGTCATCATAACGGAAAGCATATCCGCCCGCATCTCGGCTTGTTCCGTGAAGGATTCGCCGTCGGGAAACTCGGGGAAGATCTCCTCGCCGTCCTCATTCGTTTCGGTGATTTCGGAAAAACTCGATACGGTCGTTTTCGATCTTGTGTGATAAAATTTCCGCTCAAAATCGATCTTCGCATGATTTTCCGGTTTACCGCTGAAGTCCTCATGCGCCGGATTCTGCCTGGCAATCTGCAGAATCGCAGTGATATTCTGCCCGCAGTCGATCATCTGCATTTCCTTTTCCAGCAAACCTTCAGCTATGTCATCGAGAATCTGCCGCAGCTCTTCATCGGTCAAATCCTCCGCCGTTTTTTCATGCTCCGCGGCATAAGCCTGAACGGCGGATTCATAGTCTTTCCAGACAGAAAGAATGAAGCTCCCGATCAGCTCGAACATCGCTTTCTCATCGGGATCGGTCGGTTCATAATCGTCCGCTTCTTCCGACGCGGAATCGTCGTCGCCGGTTTTTTCAAGCTCCTTCAGTACCGGCAGAACACAACCCGAAATCAGATCAATATCCGCCTTCGCGATCAGCTCTGCGGGGAACTGATCGCCGTTATAGTTTTCCGGAACAGACGTATCCCCCAACTTGCGGCGCTGCTCGCGCCATACGCGTTTTGTTATCTTTCTAATGCGTTTATACTTCTCAGCATCTTCAGCGGAAACCGCCGATTTGTCGAAGACCGGCGGCATCACGGTAATGTCGTTCATCCGGAACATCTTTTTGACGTCCTCCTCCGAAACCGACATATCAAGCCCCAGAAAACTCAAATCAAAATCCATTCGCTTATTCCTCCTAAATAATACAGAACATTTGTTTGTTTTTATTATAATCCATTTCATTCGATTTGTCAATACAAATTCCGTTTGACAGTATTTACCTAAGAATTGCTTTGAAAAAATCCTTGATTTTTTCGATTTGATATTGTATAATAATATCAAATCCTGATTAGACTAATTATGATTTGTATTTTTGGAGGGTGTAATATGTTTATCGCCAGAGAAGCGGAGCTTCAATTTCTGTCTGACTGTTATTCCAAAAAGAGCGCGCAGCTCGTCGTTTTGTACGGCAGGCGCCGCGTCGGCAAAACCGAAACGCTGCACGAGTTCTGCAAGGATAAGCCTCACGTTTTCTTTTCGTGCACGCAGTCGACCGATCAGATCCAGCTTTCCCGTTTTTCCGACGCGCTTCTCAGGGAAGGTATACCTGCAAAACAGTATATCACCGCCTTCCCGGATTGGGAAAAAGCGTTTTCATCCATAGCGGATCTTCCCTACGGGGACCGGAAACGGCTGATCGTCATAGACGAGTTCCCGTATATGTGCAGCGGCAACAAGAGCATTCCTTCCATTCTGCAGAACCTGTGGGATTCCGAATTGAAAAACGCCGATGTGATGATCGTTCTCTGCGGCAGCTCCATGAGCTTTATCGAAAAGGAGATCCTTTCAAAAAAGAACCCGCTGTTCGGCCGCGCCACGGGGATCTATAAAATGGAAGAGATGGATTTTTATGACGCGATGAAATTCTTTCCGGATTATTCCGACCGGGATAAAGTCATCGCTTACTCGATTCTCGGCGGGATCCCCCACTATCTCAGCCGGTGGGATCCGGCACTCCCGGTATCGGATAACATCAAGCGAAACGTCCTTACAAAGGGATGCGCTCTTTACAGCGAGGTCGAATTCCTTCTTCATGAGGAGCTTCGTGAAACTGCGATCTACAGCGCGATCATTGAGGCGGTCGCGCTCGGCAGCACAAGGCTGAACGATATCAGTCAAAAATCCCTTATAGGCGATAATTCCAAAACCAGCGTATATCTCAAAAATCTGGTCGAGCTGGGCATCGTCGTCCGGGAATTATCCGTAAACGCCGGAACAAAAGAACAGGCGAACCAAAGCAGGGGTACCTACAAACTTGCCGACAACTTTTTCAGATTCTGGTACACATATGGATTTACAAACATCTCTCAGCTCGAGGACGGAGACGTCGACGGCGTTTACGAATACAGCGTCGAACCCACGATCCGGGACTTCGCCTCTTTCACGTTTGAGGAGATATGCAGACAGTTTCTTCGAAAAAAGCAGAAGGAAAGACTCCTCCCTTTCCGCTTTTCCAGGATCGGACGCTGGTGGGGCAAAACGACCGTTCGCGATCCTTCCGCTCCGAACGGTCTGAGGACCGCGGAAACGGAGATCGATATTCTTGCCGTCAGCAGCGACGCAAAAAAATATCTTGCAGGCGAATGTAAATTCAAAAACGCGCCGTTTTCGTATTCCGATTATCTTGATCTTGCGGCAAAACTCGATCCTCAGAAAAAAACGGCGGAGTTCTATTACGCGCTGTTTTCCGCATCCGGTTTTGACGGAAAGATTGCCCGCGAGACGGATCCGTCAAAAACGCTGTTGTTCGATCTTCCGCAGATCGTCGGATCTTAAACGGGACGATAAAAATGCGCCCGGCTCATTCTCATTTTGCAGGAAAGTGTCGAACTATATTATGAAACCAATGCTTTTTCCTGTTCGGAAACCACGTTCTGTATCACAAGATTTTCAAACCGCAAATCTTCAAGAATCGACACGATTATTTCCATCTTTTCCGCAGATTATTTCTCTGCCGCAGTTCTCACTGCTGATAAAAGACCGAAAAGAGAACCCTTCGTTTCGCGGCGCAGATGCACGAAAATGCTATCTTGCAGAATTTCGAAAATGTGGTATAATAATATTAAAGAAGGTGAGTACTCATGTGTGCGCCGAATGTTCTGCAGACGTTATTGAATGAAACAGCCGTCGGGCTGCGTGAAATTTTCCGGGAAAAGCTGGACAGCGTGCTCCTCTACGGTTCCTATGCCCGCGGAGATTACGATGATGAATCCGATGTGGACATTATGGCAAAGCTGCATCTGACGGCGGAAGAAATTCGCGCGTATCGCCCGAGGGTATCAGAGCTCGCATCGGAGCTCGGATTGAAGTATGATGTGCTGATCTCCGTAAAACTGCAGGATAAGGCCATGTTTGACCGTTATCTGAAGATCCTCCCGTTTTATCAAAATGTAGATTCAGATGGAGTGTCAATATATGCTTAATTCAGATGCTGTTTCTATGGCGAAATACAGATTGGAAAAGGCAAAAAATGATCTGTCTGCGGCAAAAATCATTGCAGGACAAGGTTATTATGAAGTCGCCGCAAACAGATCATTTTATGCGATTTTTCATGCTACAAGGGCTGTATTGGCTTTAACGGAACAGGATTTCAGAAAGCATTCCGGCGTTATTGCTTTTTCAGGAAGGAATATGTAAAAACGGGTATTTTTGAAAAAAGGTTGAGTGATATCATTCAAGATGCGTTTGAAATCCGCACTGACTGTGATTATCAAAACCTTCCGCCGGAAGAAAGGAAGAAACGACGTTTGGAACAGGCGAAGCCCGTTTTAGACGCTATGCTGGCGTGGTCTGAGACGAGACACGCCGCGCCGAAGT
>CACYHJ010000060.1 GCA_902774165.1 Oscillospiraceae bacterium | reverse complement strand
TCACGTTATTTCCGCTGCGTATATTTCACTGACCCTAATGCCGAATGCCGATTGCCTACTGCCTTAAAATTCTGATTTAGCTCCGCTAAATCAGAATTTACCCCTTCATATCCGGCGGGATGATATACGCCAGATCCTTGTCCGGGATGTCGCCGACGCTGTTCAGGATCAGCCGCGGCCGGTAGGGGAAGTCCTCCGGGGTTTTTCTTGTGGAGACGCCGGAGAGTACCAGCGCCGTGTCAAGGCCGGTCTCGATCCCCGCGATCATATCCGTGTCCATGCGGTCGCCGATCATGACCGCCTCGGCGGAGTGCAGGCCGAGAATGTGCAGCCCGGTGCGCATCATCAGCGGATTGGGCTTGCCCAGATAATAGGCCTGTTTTCCGGTGGTCAGCTCGATGGGCGCCACGAACGCCCTGCAGGCGGGCACCGCGCCGCCCGCCACCGGCGTGGTCATATCGCAGTTGGTGGCGATCAGACGCGCGCCGCGGTTGACAAGGTTCATGGCGGTGGTGATGTGCTCATAGCGGTAATCGTTGGTCTCGCCGATCACCACGTAATCCGGGTCCACGTCGTTGATGGTGATCCCCGCGTCGTACAGCGCGTTATAAAGCCCGTGCTCGCCAACCACGTAGGCGCTGCAGCCCGGCGCCTGCTTCTGCAGGAATTTCGCGGTGGCCAGCGCGCTGGTATAGAAATGCTCCTCGCCCACGTCCAGCCCCATGCGCGCCAGCTTCTGGCGCAGCTCCTTCGGGCTGCGGCTGCTGGCGTTGGTCAGAAATAAAAACTTCTTGTCGTTTTTATAAAGCCAGTTCACAAATTCCCGGGCGCCGGGGATCAGTTCCTCGCCGTGATAGATCACGCCGTCCATATCGCAAAGAAACCCTTTTTTCGCTCTGAGCTGTTCCATAATTCTCTCCTTTTTCCGATCAAACCGTGATGATCAGCGCCGTTTTACGGTTGGTTGGCAATTATTGTACCATAGAATCAACAGACGGTCAATAAATATTATTGAGTCAGACGGCAAAACGGATCGTTTCGGATTCCCCCGCCGACAGGCGCAGCTGCCCGAGATTCCGTCCCGCGGCCAGAAGCGCGGAATCCAGATCCCTTTGGGCGAAGAACGTCGCCGATCCGCCGCCCTGCGTCCATTCAAAATCCGCCGTGCCGCCGGGGAAGCGGATCCCCCGGACGCTGCCGGAGCTCAACCGCGCGGGGCAGGCAGGCAGAAGATGAAGCGCGTCCCGTTCGGCGCGGAACAGCATTTCCTGCACGGCGTTGACCTGACCAAAAACCGCGTCCAGCTGAACGAACGACTCGCCGTCCCACTGCACCGTAATCCCCATATTGCGCCAGTCGTTGTGGGTGGTGAACAGGGAGTCCATGATCACGCCCTTCGCCGCGCCGTCCAGACATTCCGCGGCGCGTTCCGCCTCGCCCATCCGCGCCCGGATGCACGCCATATGTGCGAACGACCACCCGGACTGGGCGCCCAGCTCCCGCAGATCCACCGCCCGCCGGAACGCCTCAAACAGCTCCGGCTGCGACTGCGCCGAGACTTCCGATCCCGGGAACACGGGGTAAATGTGCGACAGATGACGGTGGGCGTAGTGGTCCGCGATTCCGGGGTCCATCCATTCCTTCACCGCGCCGTCGGCGTTGACCATATAGGGCGGGATCGCCTTCAGAAGCGCGCGGAAGGATTCCGCGTCCCGCTCGTACATACCGGTGAGCTCCATGCCCTCCAGCAGGTTCGTCAGCAGCTCCTTCAGAATCGCGAAATCCATCGTCGCGTTCTGCTGTACCTCGCCCGCGCCGCCGGAAGGGGTGTTTTCGGGCGATACGGAAGGATACAGCCGGAGCTTCCCGTTCTCCAAAACCGCGTAATCGCGGTAAAACAGCGCCGCTTCATACAGAAAGGGCAGAATCTCGTTTTTCAGTAGCGCCTCGTCCCGGGTATAGAGATAATACTCCCAGAAATGGCGGCTGAGCCAGCCCGCGCAGCCCGTCCAGTTCGAAATGACCGAAACCGGCACGCTGACGCCGGCGGCAAGCGGCGAGGTGTAAGCGGAGATCCAGATCCCCCGGCAGCCGAACACCCGACTTGCGCACTCGCGGAATTTTTCGATGTTTTTCGTATAATACCGAAGCAGCGGCGGCACGGCGTAGAATAAGCCCCCCGCCATCACGTGCCAGTAGATCTGCTCCACGTTCTCGTTCGCCACGTACTGGCTCCACGCCAGATGGTCGCCGCCGTGCCAAAGGCCGTACTGCGGCACGGGGTTTCCCTTTTCGTGGGCGGCGGAGATGAACAGATACCGCCCGAACCGCCAGAGCCGTTCCAGCAGCGCCGGCGACGCTTCCCCGTCGTAGGCCTCGGCAAGCATCTGTTCGTTGGTCTTCTCATGGGCTTCGTCGTCCGCCAGCGTAATCGAGACCGCGTCGTACAACGGGCGGTGCAGCGCCGTGTGCTCCGCCAGAAGCTCCTCGTAGGGCTTGCCCTCCGCTGCGTCCGTCGTCAGATCCGACCCGTGGGAGGCGCAGCGGACCAGCAGCATATAATCGCGACCCGTGACGCGAAGGCCGTCTTCGCAGACCTCGGACGAATATTCTCCCGCAAGCCGGAGGCTTGCGGCGGCGTACCGGTCCGCGGCGGCGCGGAACATCCCGTTTTCGGTCGTTTCCCATTCCGCAAGGTCGTTATACAGCCGGAAATCAAAGGTCTGCGTAAAAGGACGGTCCGCAGTGAACCGCAGCACGGTCACGTCCGCAGCGCGGGAAACGAAGCCCCGGCGGTCGTACCGGCAGCCGTCGATCTCAAAGGTGACGAACGCCTCGCCCGTCCGCATATTGATCCCGCGCTCGTAATTGCGAAACAGGGCGGGCGGCGTAAAACCGATCTCCAGCCACCCGAGGGGATGGGGACAGCCGAGCCACGCTTCATAGCCCGCCTCCCGCAGGGCGCGACCCAATACGTCGTCGTTCGCGGCGGCGAAATCGCCCCGGTCAAGGGCAAGACGCTGCGCGCGGAACGCATCCGTCACGTCCGGCACGGGCGGGTCTTCCCCGTCCTCCCAGAGGTCGAACCGGTTGAACGGGATTGTTTCCCTCCCGATCGCCCCGGGGATCAGCGCGCCGGTCAGCCCGTTGCCCAGCGGCAGCGCCTCGCGCCAGAGCTCCTTGTGCCATCCGGCAGGTTTTTTTATCGTGTAACTGTGTCGGCTCATGGTTCCGGCTCTCCTGTGATGGAATCTGATTTTCGGTTCCGGCGCTTCTGTGTCCGCATCCGGGCCGCAGCGCTGTCCGGGGACCGGTTATTTTTCCCCGAGAGAGATCTTTGCCATCGCAATGCGGTAGGTTGACGCATCGCCGGGAGGATTGTTGGCGTAATACAGCTGCGCGCCGTCCGGCGACAGGAACATCGACGGGCTGTAGCCGCAGCTCGGATGCCCGTCCAGCGTATAGGGAAGCGGGTTGTCCACGGGCGCAAAGGTTTTTCCGTAATCGAAGCTCAAAAACAGATCCGTTCCCGTGCGGCTTGCGCCCTTGAGCATATGCTTTGCCGTGACGATCAGGGTGCCGCATTTCCCGCCTGCCGGAGACCACACGACGTAGGGGGAGGACCCGAAGGTCTTCCCGGCGGCGGATACGATTTTTCCGTAATCCGCGGCGTCTCCCCAGTCGTCCAGCGAAGCGGAACGCTTGCAGTAAATGGGATTGCCGCCGATGCCGACCATTTCATAAACCATGAAATATTCGCCGTTTCCCATCTTCACCACGCTGACCATTCCGGGCCGCAGCTCCGGGTCCTCGCAGGCGACGCATTCGAACTTTTCGCTCCAGTGAATCAGGTCGGTCGAATATTTATATACCAGCTTCTGGGAATGCGCCGGGTCGGAATCGTCGGAGTAGAAGCAGAACAGCCTGCCGCTTTCCTCCTCATAAATGAGATAGGGCTCCCAGACGCCCCAGTCCGTGCCGCCGGCCTTGTCCACGTTGCAGAAGGCGCGGAACGTTCTGCCCAGATCGTCGCTTTCATACAGCGTGATCGTGCTGTCGGTGACGCCTTCCCCGGTGATGGAGGTGGCGGCAAGGAGGATCGTCCCTTCCTCAAAATCCCCCATATCCGCCGGAAGCTCATAGAGGAACGGCATCCACTCGTTGTAATACCCGTTGAAGTCGTCCGTTACGCGGCAGAGGAAATCCCAGCTCTGTCCGTCGTCCGTGCTTTCAAAAACCGGATAGGTGCTGCCCCACTGTTCAAAGCTCGCAAGCAGCCTGCCGTTGTCCGCTTCGTTCTTCTGATGGGAGAGCCGCAGGATCGTCGGGTATTCGCAGACGGTCCCGCTCTCTTCTCCGGCCGGCGCAAAGATATCGCTCTGCCGTTCGACCGTAAACCGGATCGGCAGGTCTTTGTAGGCGATGTTTTTTTCGCCCATCGAAGGAAAGATCATTCCCAGGACGGTCAGGAAGAAAATCATAATTTTAAAAACAAAATAACGCATAAGTACTCCTCTTTGTGCATGGATTTGCTGTTTTCTTAATTTTACCATTTTTTTCTCCGCAGGTCAATATAACGGATGATTTCCTTTTTCCGGATTTCCCGGGTTTCCCGCCGCCTGCGGACCCGGCGCAGATTTCTGTTTGTTCTTTTCTGTTTTTTCGCGCCCGTCGGCGCCGGAGGCACGGAATCCGCCGTTGACAAAGCCTCTCCGGTTTGGTACGATAAAAGAAAACGAGTTTGAGGATACGGCATCTTCCAAACCGGATCCGCAGAAAGGAGAACTCAATGAAACGTTTGAAAAAAGCGGCCGCGGTGCTCTGCGCGGTCGCGGCGGTGATTGCCGCCGGAGCTTTTGTCCTGCTGCGGCCGTCGCCCGCCCCCGCGGAACGGACGCCGCTGCAGGAAGATCCGCCGGCAGCCAACGAGCTTCGCACCGCGCTGGAGGTAAACGGCGTCGGCGGCAGCAGATTCTTTATTCAGTCCCCGGACCGGGAGGCGCTGGAAACGGTCCCCGTTTCGCAGTTCGGCGCCGATCCCGGCAGTAAGGACAACACCGAAGCGCTGAACCGGGCGTTCGTTTACTGCGCAGAGCATCCCGGCACGCGGCTGCTGTTCGACAAGGGCGTCTATTACGTTTCCGGCGCGCTGCTGCTGGAAAACCTGACGGACGTGTGCGTCGACGGCGGCGGCGCGAAAATCCTGTACGATTACGGAAGCAGCGTGGTCACGCTCAGGGGGTGCGAATGTGTCGAGCTGCGCGATCTGACCTTCGACTGGGACTGGGACAAACAGCCGCTCAGCGCCGTCGCCCGCGCGGTGAAGGTAAAAGGGGAAAAGAATACGCTGGATTTCGTTTTTGAAATCCCCGAATTCGCGCGGGAGGATATGCTGTACGCCATCAGCCAGAGCGATCCCGATACCCGCACCTACGGTGCGAAGGGGGTATATGTGGAAACCTACGACGGCCAGAACCCCGACGTGATCAAAAGCGTCGAAAAGATCGCGGACGATACGCTGCGGGTTACCCACAACGGCGCGCTGGCGCATTTCGCAGGCAGCTCGTTCATTCTGCGCGGCACGGCCTACGGCGGTTCGCTGATCGATATCTACGACGCGTGCAGAGATATCACGCTGGACGGCCTGCGGCTGTACGGCGGCGGAGGCATGGGCGTGATCGTCGGCGAGAGAACGTCGCATTTCGCGCTGCGCAATCTCTTTATCGGGCCGGACCCCGACCATACCGACACCCGTTTTACGTCGCTGGACGCGGACGCGGTGCACATCAGCGATTCCGACGGCTGCTTCCTGATCGAAAACTGCGATTTCAGCCGGCAGGGAGACGACGACGTCAATATCAACAGCGGCGTCGGGTGGATCCACAGCGTCGAAGGCAGAACGGTCACCTTTGAGGCCGACGGCTCCATGAACGCGGAACCCGGCGACACGATGGCGTTCCGGGACGCGGGTTTCAACCTGACGGAGGATACCGCCGTGGTCGAAAGCGCCGAACGGCTGGAGGGCGATATGCGGCGGGTCACCTTCCGCGAAGAGCTGCCCGGAACGGTCAAAAAAGGAGGCTTCCTTTTCAACCTTGACAACACCGGCGGCAACTATGTGATCCGGAACAACTATTTCCATGAGCACCGCGCCAGAGGCCTGCTGCTGCAGACGTCGGACGGGCTGGTGGAAAACAACACGTTTTATAAAACCACCCACAACGCCATCAAGATCATTATGGATATCAACGGCGTCTGGCACGAGGGCACGGGCGCGGACAACATCGTTGTGCGGAACAACAAATTCATCGAATGCGCCGTGATCGGCACCGAGATCATCGAGGTGGGCACCCATCTGCTGGATAAGAGCAACCGCTCCAACGCGTTCACGAATATCCGGATCGAAAACAACGAGTTTCGGGATATCTGCGGCAACCTCATGGTGGTGAACAACGTCAACAATTTCGTTTTCACCGGCAATACCGTCACGCTGGGCGACGCTTTCCGGCGCGATATCGGGCAGGGCAGGGCTTATTTCCTGCGGGATTGCGTCAACGTTGATTTCAGCGGAAACACCTACACCGACGCTCCCGCGCTGTCGTTTGCGCGGATCGCGCGCAGCAGCTCTCCGTTTGTCTGGCTGCGGGTGAATCTGTCGATTGATCAAAGAGGGGAGGCAGCAAAATGAAAACGATCCGAAAAGCCGCTTTTCCGGTTCTCCTGTCGCTTGCCGCCGTCGCGGTCCACTTCTGGCAGCACGCGCTTGCCAGCCTGCCGTACCTGCCGCTGAACGGGGTGGCGCCGCTTGCCGTTCTGACGCCCGCCCTGCTGATCCTGACCTTTTTCGCAACCTTTGTCCTGCTGAAACAGAGCCGGACGCCAAAACCGGTGCGGCGCAGCCTTCTCAGCACGGCGGCCATGCTGGCGCTGATCCTTGCCGCCGGGGTGTATTTTCTCAGCTACGTTTCGTACCGCTTCGCGGGGGTGCTTCCCGTGCTTGTCCTTCCGGACTGGCCCTCCGGGATCGCTTCGATGATCGTTACCGCCGGCTGCATCGCCCATCTGACCGGCCTTCTGGTCTGCGCCTTTCTCAAGCACAAAACGAAGCCGAAACGCGCCGTCCCCGCCGCGATCGGGTGGATCCTCCTCAACGCCTGCCTGCTTCTGATCACGACGTAACGGGGGAGGCGGATTGCGCAAAGCGGAATTCATCCGCTCCGCGCAATCCGGGCGCCGATTTAGCGTTTTTGTCCGCGCGCGTTTCCGGAACGCTTTCCCGTTCTGTTCCGCAATTCTCTTTTGTCTTCACCCGCCGTATCATCCGGCGGGTGTTTCTGTTTGCCGGGAAGACCGGCGTTCTCAATTCCCTTTGGGATAACGTCGGCAGATTGTCTGAAAAGAACGGACCGCTTATCCCCGCTCCTGTTATGACGTTTTCTTCTCCGCATCATCACTTGTGATGATGCGGAGAAAATGCAAATTATGATATAATATAGAAAAATATAGAAATTAAGGTGAGATTTTATGCGAAACATACTAAAACCACTTTCGTTTTTATTTGCTTTGATGTTTCTGGCCGAGATTTCCGCGCCGCGCGTCGCGGCGGAGCCGTCGACAAGCGGCACTGTCGGCGCCGTCGCGTGGACCTATGACATGATGTCCGGCGAGCTTACCCTGACCGGCTCCGGTTCCGGAGAAATGGGCGACGGCAGCAGCGCCGAGGATTATGAATGGAACGAGTGGGATCCGGAAACGCTGACGTTCGCAGGAACGATCGCGTATATCGGAGCGCACGCGTTTCAGGGGCAGACGGTGCTCAGGAGCGTCGAGATCCCCGAGGGCGTGACGTCGATCGAGCCGCAGGCGTTCGAGGGCTGCGCAGCGCTTGAGAGCGTCGTGCTTCCGACGTCGCTTCAGAGCGTCGGCGACGGCGCGTTCGCGAACTGCCCCGCTCTGAGCAGCATTACCCTTCCGGATTCGGTCACGTCGGTCGGGGAAGGGGTTTTCGACGGCACCGCTTTTTATAACGACGGCGCAAACTGGAGCGGCGGCGCAAAGGAGAACGGCGCGCTTTATTGCGGCAACCACCTTGTCGGCGCGAAAAACACCTTTGATTTCGGCGCGTTCAAGGTCAGGGCGGGCACGCTCACGATTGCGAAAAAAGCGTTCAGCCATGCCGGAAAGCTGACCGGGATCGATCTTCCGGACAGTCTTGTCCATATCGGCGCACATGCGTTGGAATACACCGGCGTTTCAAGCGTCACGGTCCCCGCCGGGATCGCCGAGGTCTCCGAAAGCATGTGCGAGTGCTGCTCTGCGCTCAAAAATGTTACGCTTTCGAACGGTCTGACCGTGATCGGCGAACACGCTTTTGCGAATTGTACCGCGCTTGAGAGCATTGAATTCCCTGCGAGCGTTGTACGCATCGACGCGGACGCGTTCTCCGGCTGCGCCCTGCTTGCCGACGTCCGCTTCAAGGAAGGGCTGCAGTCGATCGGCACAAACGCCTTCGCGTACTGCGCCGCGATTGAACGCGTCGAGATCCCGGCGAGCGTTCTGGATATCGGCACGTCCGCCTTCAGCCACTGTTCCGCGCTCACCGACGTCCGTCTGCACGACGGACTGGATAAAATCCTGACAAGCGCGTTTGCCGACTGCACAAGTCTTAAAAAAATCGTGATTCCCGATTCCGTCACGTTTTTGTATTACAGCATCTTTCAGAACTGCACGGCGCTGGAAACGGTACGGCTTCCCGCCGGCACGCTCTATCTCCCGGACGATACGTTCAGAGACTGTACGGCGCTGAAGAGCGTGACGATCCCTTCGGGGACGACGGCGATTTATTCCCGCGCTTTCCAAAACACGGGCATTACGACGCTTTATCTTCCGAAGTCCGTGACCTCGATCCGCGACAACGCGTTCCTCGGCAGCGCGATCAAAACGGTCTATTACGAGGGCAGCGCCTCGGAATGGGCCGCGATCACAATCGACGCGACCGGTAATGACGAGCTTGCCGCCGCGACGATCATATATGACCATACGCACACGGGAGGCGACGCGGTCACCGAGGACGAGACCGCCGCGACCTGCACAGAGGACGGCAGTTACAATGAGGTCGTTTCCTGCAGGGACTGCGGGATTATTATGAGCGAGACGTTGAAAACCACCGACAGACTCGGACATGATTTCATCAGCGATAAGAATATCGAGAAACTGACCGGCCTTTATGTTCCTTTCTGGCTCTATAACGTAGATTCGCTGGTGGATATCGAGGGCGAAGGAGTAGAGTCCCATTCGGTCACGACCGGAAATACCACGACTGTGACCACGTCCTACTATACGGCTATCAGAAAGCGGGCGCTGAAATGGAAGCATATTCCTCTTGATGGCGCACAGCGGATCGACGACAAACTGATGGAAGCCATCGAGCCCTTCCGCTTTAAGGATATGAAGGAGTTTGATCCGGCTTATCTGCAGGGCTTCTTTGCAGAAAGATACGATCTGACCGGTGACGATATGAAGCCGAGACTGATCGACCGCGTGAAGCACTATATCACGGAAGAGCTGGAACCCAGCTTTAAGCGTTTTAACAAAGGATTTAAGCCACTGAAGGACAACTCGGTCATCTATGAACCGAAGATGCTTTATGCCATGCTCCCGGTGTGGTTTCTCCACTACAAATACAACGGAAGGGATTACCACTTCTGTATGAACGGACAGACCGGTGAAGTGGCCGGCAGGCCGCCCGTCAGCCGGTTGAAGAGGATCGTTCTGTTCTTTATTATCCTTGCGGTCGCCGCGGCCATTACGCGTCTGATCCTTGGCATGATCATGGGAGGTTTTGTCGGATGAGCAGCGAGAACCGCCCGCAAAAGGGAAAAGAAAAAAATACCGAGAACCTTTCAAGTGTCCGTAAGAGTCTGTGGGGTGAACTGAATGCCACATCTACGGTGGCGATCGT
>CACYHJ010000059.1 GCA_902774165.1 Oscillospiraceae bacterium | reverse complement strand
TCATCGACACGGCATTCAACGGCTATCTCTTTATGTGGGATTCCTCGTTCATCCTGATGTTCGGAAAATACGGCGCGCGGGTGTTCGATTTTCAGGGCACGCTGGACAATTTCTATTCCCACCAGTACGCCGACGGCTATATCTGCCGCGAGATCGACGAGGCCACCGGCAGCGACCATTTCACCCGGTTCGACCCCGCGGCGACAGGGCCGGACATCATGGCGTGGTGCGAATGGGAGTATTTCAGGAATTTCGGCGACCGGGAACGCCTCGGGAAGGTCTTTCCCTGCCTGATGGCGTATCACGAGTGGATGCGGGAATTCCACACCTGGCGTGACGGCACCTACTGGTCCAGCGGCTGGGGCTGCGGCATGGACAACCTGCCTCGGATGCAGCCGGGATACAACGAGGCACTGTCCCACGGCCATATGGTGTGGTGCGACGCCTGCATGCAGGAGCTGATGAACTGCCGCCTTCTCACGGAAATGGCGAAGACGCTGGGCAGGGAAGAGGACGCAGCGGGGCTGCGGGAGGAATACGACAGCCTTCTGCGGGTGGTCAACGACATTCTGTGGGACGAGGACACCGCCTTTTATTACGACCAGTGGAAAAACGGCGAACTGAACAGGGTCAAGCACATCGGCGCGTTCTGGGCGCTTTTGGCCCAGATCGTGCCGGAGGACCGCTCGCAGCGGTTTATCGCCCACCTGACGAACGAAAAGGAATTTGCCGCGCCCTGCATGATCCCCGCGTTATCACAGGATCACCCGGATTTCGACCCGGATGGCGACTACTGGAACGGCGGCGTATGGGCGCCCACGGATTATATGGTGCTCTCCGGCCTCGACCGCTACGGCAGATTCGATCTGTCCCACAAAATCGCGGTGAATTTCCTTGAAAACGTGGTTGGCGCGTTCAACGACTCCGGCACGGTGTTCGAGAATTACGCTCCCTTCCCGGATCAAAACGGCAGGCCGCACAAGGGAGACCCCGCCCGGGCAGATTTCGTGGGCTGGACCGGCCTTGCGCCGATCTCGGTGCTGTTTGAGTTTGTGTTCGGGATCAAACCGGACGCGAAACATAACGTGATCCGCTGGCATATCAACCTGACCGACCGTCACGGAATCGAGAATTATCCCTTCGGTACCGAAGCGACACTTTCACTGATCTGCGAGGCGCGGGAGAGCGAGCAGGACGAACCTGCGGTCCATATCACGAGCGACCGCCCCGTGACCGTTGAAATTTTCTGGGATAAAGACAGAAAGACAAAAACTGTCAGAGTTTAAACGAGTAACGTTGAGGCAGGCCGAACCCCCCGGCGCTCCGGACCCCGCATCCGCAATAATCTTGTTCTCATATTCCATAATTTTTTATTGATTTATTCACAAAAGCATATTATAATATAATAATGGAAGTATATACAAATCAATTATCATGGCAGGTGAAGGATGATGAGCGGAATTTCAAAGGCGGCGTTCGCAAGGCTGCCGGCATATCTGAACTACTTAAAGAGTCTGCCTGCGGACAGCGGACCGTATATTTCCGCCACCGGCATCGCCGCGGCGATGAACCTGGGCGACGTGCAGGTGCGCAAGGACCTGGCCGCCGTCAGCGGCTCCGGCAAGCCGAAGGTGGGCTATGTGCTCACGACCCTGATCCGGGAGATCGAGGATTATCTCGGTTACAACGACGTGGACGACGCGGTGATCGTGGGCGCCGGCAAGCTCGGCCTGGCGCTGCTGGAATACCGGGGCTTTGAAAACTACGGGCTGAATATCCTCGCGGCGTTTGACCGCAATGAGGACGTCACCGACGGAAAAAAGATTCTGCCCATGTCCCGGTTTGACAGCTTTGTCAAAAAAAACGGCGTGAAAATGGGGATCCTGACCGTGCCCGCCGACAGCGCGCAGCAGGTCTGCGACCGCATGATCAAAAACGGGATTCTGGCGATCCTGAATTTCGCCCCGGTGCACCTTGAGGCGCCGGAGGGGATCCTTGTGCAGGACGAAAACATGGCGACGGCGCTGGCGGCGCTCTCCGGGCATCTGAAGGAGCGCATGCAGGCCGTCACGGAAGAGAGAAATAAAGAAAAATAAACCGGAAATCCCCTGAAAAATACCGGAACGGCGCCGTTTCAGACAACAGCGTCGTTCCGGTTTCTTTTTTTTGTGCGAAGAAAAGACCGCGTTCCCGCGTCAGGGATTGTTTGTTTCGTTGATTCACAGCCGGAACGCCGGGGGTCAGTCCTCAAACTCCTCGGAGAATCGGTGCAGCTCGCCGCTGGAGCGGTTGAGATACCCGTGCCAGGCGACCACGCGGTTTTGGCAGGGAATCACCATCAGGTTCTGCCCGAACATGCCTCCCTTGCCGTAGGCGGTATGCCGCTCGTTCCACGAGAACTCATATTCCCGTTCCAGCACCGTATCGACCCACTGCTTTGAAATGAGCTGTTCGCCGTTCCATTTGCCGCCGTCCAGATAAAGCTGACCGAGCTTCGCCATGTCCGCGGTGTCAATATAAAGCCCCGTCGCGCCCATGGGGTGCCCCATGGGGCAGGTGGCCCAGGCAGCCTCGGCGAAGTCCATCGGCGTCAGCAGATTTTCCCAGAGGAACCGGTCCAGCGGCAGGCCGCTCTTTTTCTCAACGACTCTGCCCAGAACGTAAAACGCCGCGTCGGTATAGCGGCGCTCCGTGCCTGGCGCGCAGAGCAGCTCCGTCTCAAAAACGTATTTCAGGAAGTCCTTCCCGAAGCCTGCGGCGGGCTGCGCGTCGATATCGAGATATCCTCCGGGCAGGCCGAGGCGGTGCTTCAGCGCGTCGTGCACGGTGGCGGAATCCCAGCGTTCGTCCCGGATCACCGGCCGATACTCGCTGAAGATATCCGTCAGCTTTTCCTCCGTGGTCAGCAGCCCCCGGTCGACGCATACGCCGATCGCCGTCACGGTGAACGCCTTCGCAACGGAATAACTGTCGTTGCCCCGGTTGGTCTCGCAGAAGCGCACGGTCGTCGCCTCGCCGTTTTTGATCTCGGTCAGGCGGAACAGGTTGTAGCCGCCGTCCCGCACGAGCTTTGTGAATTCATCGGTAAATCTGCTCATAATCATTCTCCTTTTTGCGCAAAAACAGCCGGAAGCCGCTGCGGGTTTCCGGCTGCTGTCATTTTGTTCAGAACAGGGCGGGTTTGTTGATAAATCTGCCGACGAACTCGATCAGGAACTTGAAGAATTCCTTGAAGAACTCGATCAGTTTCGCGAAGCCGGTAGTGCTCTTGTTCGTCGCATTCTCCGCGGTCAGCGGCGAAAGAGAATCCGTCGCCGCATCGTACAGAAGGAATTGCGGATACTGCGGGTCGGTGAAGACGGTATAGCCGTCGTTGGAGAGGATCCGCAGGAACAGCTCATAGGTGTCGTCGGACTCGTTGGGATGCTGGTCGCCCTTGATGAACCAGGTGCGGTCGGGATACATGCAGGTGGACGCGTCGATCATCCGGTCGGGAGAAATATAATTCTTCTCGGGATATTTCGCCTGCTTGTAATCCTTCGGCAGAGTGGAATCATAGTCCGCGCAGGTGGCGCCGAGGGACGCGGCTTTGGTGTCGATGATGTTGTCGGAAAGCGACGTGGAATTCGCGGTGATCGGCACCTTCTGGACGTTATATTTCGCGACGACGCCGAAATTCACGTTGTCGGCGATCAGGTCCAGCAGCTCCTGACGGTGGTCTCTGACCAGGCGGTCGTAAGCGTCCAGCTTCTCCAGCAGGCCGGAAACGTCCTCGCCTCTGGCGGCGATCACTTCGTCAAAAATATACGCTCTCGCGTCGTCATACATCTCGTCGGGGACCATCGCCCAGATGGCGGGCCACTTGGCGAAGAAGTCAACGAGCACTTTTTCGGTGAGCATATCAAGCGCTTCGTCGACGATATAGTCGGTCACAACCTCGGAAAGGTCGAAAACGCCGGTCGCCTCAAGGGCGGTGATCGTGTTCCGCCAGGCATCTTCGTTATCCTCGCCGCGCATGATGAGATCCTTCATCACGTTGGCGATGCCCTTGCCGTTGAACGCCACCTGACCGAGCATCAGCTCGCCGTCATAGCTGGCGCCGAGGAATGCGGGCGCGTGCAGCACGACGCCGGAGATGGAATCAAGGCCGTAAAGCGCAACGTAGGTGATCGTCACGCAGCTGCCGTAGCTGTGAGCGGTGATATTGACCTTATCTCTGCCGGTCGCACTCTTGACGTACTCGATAAAATCATGCAGCTGCTCCGCAAGCTCCAGGGGAGAAAGACGCCAGTCATAACGGAACGTGATGTCCTGCGCGTTCTGATATCTGCGAAGGACCTCCTCCTGCGACGGATATTCGCTGGCGGCGCCGGTGCCCTCCAGCATGTCGCCGTTGTTGTCGCCGAACGCGTCGCCCACAAGGCGTTTCGCGATCTCCGCGACCTTATCGGTGAAGCGCTCCCAGTCGGCTTCGGTCCGCTGACCGAGGGCAATGTCCGTCAGCGCCGGAATCGCGCCGGGGACCTCTTTCATGATGGCGTCCGCCGTGGGGGGCCAGAGCTGGGTGCGGTTCTCCACATCCTCGTGGTTGTAATAAAGACTGCCGGCAACAAAGCCGTGCACATGGATCACGGGATCCGCCGGCCGGTTCGCGATTTCCGCCGCGGACGCCGCGGGCGCGAACAGCGCGAAGCACATGACTGCCGCGAGCAGAAGCGCCGCGAATTTTTTGATTTTCATCAGATAAGACCTCCGGAATGGAATCTGGAAAGATGGGAAAATTACACAAAAAGAACGGCAATCTCCTATCTTTACTGTCATATTTTACTCCGAAATAAAAGATCTGTCAATACGTCTGAAAACACTGTTCACGGATATTTTTCATTTTTTCTTTACATTCGGATATATTTAAGATATACTTGAAAAAACACCTCGTTTCGGAAAGGAAAACCGCTATGCTTGAAAAAACGATCCCCCACGGCGTATATCCCACGATGATCACGCCGTACAAAGACGGAAAAATCGACGAGGACGCAGCCCGCGCGCTGGTCGAGTGGTATATTCAGCGGGGCTGCAAAGGCGTTTTCGCGGTTTGCCAGTCCAGCGAAATGTTCTTTCTCTCCCTGGAGGAGCGCGTGCGCCTTGCGCGGCTTGTCGTCGAAGCGTCGGCAGGCCGGCTGTGCGTGGTCGCGTCAGGCCATATTTCCGCGTCCCTTGACGAGCAGGCACGGGAGATCGACGCCGTCGCCGAAACCGGCGTGGACGCGGTGGTGCTGGTCTCCAACCGGTTTGATCTGCACAACGACGGCGACGACGTCTGGATCAAAAACGCGGAATACGTGCTGGGTAAGGTGGATCCCGCGATCCGCTTCGGCATTTACGAGTGTCCCCACCACTACAAACGGCTGCTGACCCCGAGGATCCTCGACTGGTGCCTCAAAGACGGCAGGTTCCGCTTTATCAAGGACACCTGCTCCGACCCGGAAACGCTGCGCGACCGGCTGAATCAGCTGCGCGGCACCGAAATTTTGCTGTTCAACGCCAACGAGCAGACGCTGCTGGACACGCTGAAGCGCGGCGCCGCCGGGTATTCGGGCGTGATGGCGAATTTCCACGCGGATCTCGAGGCGTGGCTCTGCGGGAACTTCGACAAACAGCCCGAAAAGGCGGAGCTGGTGGCGAATATCCTTGCCATGACCGCCTTCACCGAGTCGCTGGCGTACCCCTGCACGGCGAAATATTACCTGAATAAGATCGGCGTCCCCATGTCCGCCTATTCCCGCAGCCGGGACGACAAGCAGCTCAATGAATACAACCGCGCCTGCGTCGACCGGCTTTACGCGCTGGACGAGTGGGTCCGCAATGAAGTGATAAAATAAGCGATGGATCGAAAAGAACTGATCGGCCTGCTGGAACAGGTACAACAAGGAAGTCTTACCGTGGACGAGGCGGTGAAGCGCTTCCGCATGGAGCCCTTTGAGGATATCGGCATCGCCCGGGTGGACAGCCACCGGGCGGTGCGCAACGGCGTGGCGGAGGTGATCTACGGCGCAGGCAAAACCGCGGAGCAGATCGTCGCCATCGCGAATAAGATGCGTGAAAACGGGCAGAAAACGATTCTCATCACCCGGCTCGACGCGGAAAAGGCGGAAGCCGTCAGGGCTTCGCTGCCGCTGGATTACCGGCCGGACGGCCGTCTGGGCGTGATCGGCAGGCTGCCGGAGCCGGACGGGCTCGGCGTTGTGACTGTCATCACCGCGGGGACCAGCGATATCCCCGTGGCGGAGGAGGCTGCCGTGACCGCGGAGGTCTTCGGCAACCGGGTCAAGCGGATCTATGACGCCGGCGTGGCGGGGCTTCACCGGCTGCTGGCGAATATGGACGATATCATGTCCGCGTCGGTGATCATCGTGATCGCCGGCATGGAGGGCGCCCTCGCCAGCGTCGTGGGCGGCCTTGCGGACTGTCCGGTGATCGCGGTGCCCACCAGCGTGGGCTACGGCGCGTCCTTCGGCGGGCTTGCCGCGCTGCTGGCGATGCTGAATTCCTGCGCCGGCGGCGTCAGCGTGGTGAACATTGACAACGGCTTCGGCGCGGCGTATCAGGCGAGTTTGATCAATCACGTAAAAACGAGAGAAAAAACGCGGAAATAATGGACATCATTTCTATAATCAAATCGCGATTCCCGAAACTCCCGGCGCCTCACTCCACACTATCAATATTAACAGGGCGGTGGACAATGTGAAAACTCTTTATCTTGAATGCAAAATGGGCGCGGCGGGAGATATGCTCGCCGCGGCGCTGTACGAGCTTCTGCCGGAGGGAAACGATTTCCCCCTGCGGTTCGCCGCGGCGGGGATCCCCGGCGTGGAGGCGGCGTTTGAACCGGCGGTAAAATGCGGCGTCACCGGAACGCATTTCACCGTCTCGGTGAACGGCGAGGTCGAGGACGGGCATCTGCACGATCATGGGCATCACGAACACGATCATGACCATCATCACGAACACGACCATGAACATCATCACGGCCACGAACACGGCGACGGACACCATCACCACAGCAGCATGGCGGAGATCACCGCGCTGATCGACTCCCTGAACGTCTCCGAAAAGGTCAAGGGCGACGTGAAGGCGGTCTACGGCATCATCGCCGACGCGGAAAGCCGGGTCCACGGCAAAAGCGTCGCCGAGATCCATTTCCACGAGGTGGGCGCCATGGACGCGGTGGCAGACGTGACCGCGGTCTGCATGCTGATGGAAGCGATCGGCGCGGAACAAATCTACGCCTCCCCCGTCCACGTGGGCTCCGGCAGCGTGAAATGCGCACACGGCGTTCTGCCCGTGCCCGCTCCCGCCACGGAGCTGATCCTGCGGGGCGTGCCGATCTGTTCCGGGGAGATCGAAAGCGAGCTGTGCACCCCGACGGGCGCCGCGCTGCTGAAATATTTCGCGCAGGATTTCCGCGCCATGCCCCCGATGCGCATCGTGAAGACAGGCTACGGCATGGGAACGAAGGACTTTCCCCGCGCGAACTGCCTGCGGGCGTTCCTCGGCGAGACGGAGGCGGCGGGAAAAACCGTTCTGGAATATAAATGTCAGGTGGACGATATGACCGGCGAACAGATCGCCTACGCCTGCGAAAAGCTGATGGCTGCCGGCGCGCTGGACGTTTATACGTCGCCGGTGTATATGAAAAAAGGCCGGCCCGGCGTGCTTCTGACCTGCCTGTGCCGGGAAGCGGACAAGGATAAAATCATTTCTCTTATTTTCAGGCACACGTCCACCATCGGCGTGCGGGAATACCGCCCCGAGCGGTACGTGATGGACCGCTCGGTAGAAGCCCGCGAAACGCCGGCGGGAACGGTGCGGGTCAAGCGCAGCGAAGGCTTCGGCGCGGTGCGGGAAAAATACGAGTTTGAAGACCTTGCGCGCATTGCGGACGCGCGGGGCGTTTCCCTTTCGGACGCGGCGTCCGCCGCAAAGCAGAGCGGAAACGGCTGACGGAGATATTGCGTCGGCGCCGCCCGACCGAACGGTGCGGCGCCGGCTGAAAAAAGGAGGTATCTTTATGTTTTATCAGGAATACGGAAACCTGACCATCCGGACGGCACAGATGCCAAAACGCGGGACCTGCCTTCAGGCGGCGTTCGGGACAAATTATATTCTGATGGATTTCTGCGGCATGAACTCCATGCTGGTGCCCGACGGGACCAACGCGTATTTTTTCGGCAACAAGCTGATTCTTGTGACCCGCTGGTCCGACATGACCGACGAGGAAAAAGCGCTGGTGCAGCGGGCGCCGCTGCGGCTTGCGATTCATCCCTACCGCTACCTGCAGTTCAGCCTGCGGGTCGGCGAAAACTGGGGCGACGTGATGGTAAATCTTTTTCACTGCCTGCCGCAGTGGAACGATGAATCCCGACCGGTGGACGAGATCATCTTTCTTTTCGCGGACACCCACGACGAGGACTTCGTGATCAGCCGCAGCGTCGCGCTGCCCGGCGCGATGCAGAGCTTTTTGCAGCAGGCCAACCGCCACAGCCATGAGGGGCTGCCCCTTGAGAACGAGTACCCCGCCCTTTGCGCCGAGGCGGATCAGGATCCCTCGCGGGACGTTTACGACCTGATCTACGACCTGTGCTTTGAGGCGTCGAAATCCTATTCCCGCGCGGCGAGAGCGCAGGATTTTGACGCGATCCCCGGCGGGATCTACCTCGACGTTGACGGCACGAACCGGATCGTAAACCTGTATCAGAGAAGGGAAAACGCCGACGCGAACGGCGCTGCGCAGCCCGCGCCGCAGCCCGCGCCTGCCCCGCAGCCAAAGCCGGAGATCTCTCCCGAGGTTCTGCTTTATATGGAGCTGGCGGACAAGGGCATTGCCGAGGGGCAGTACAATCTCGGCTACTGTTACGAACACGGCGACGGCGTCGCACAGGACGCGGAGAAGGCGATTTACTGGTATCGGACAGCGGCGGAACAGGGTTACGCAAAGGCGCAGTATAACCTCGGCACCTGCATTTACAACGGGTTCGGCGCGCCGCAGGATTTCACGGAGGCGGCGCGGCTGTTCGGGCTTGCCGCGGAACAGGGCGATATGTACGCGCAGTTCAACATGGGCGTTTGCTGCTATAACGGCGCCGGCGTGGAAAAAGACGTGCTCAAGGCCGTGGAATGGTTCCGCAAGGCCGCCCGGCAGGGGCACCCCGAGGCGCTCAAGATCCTCGGAGGACAGTGATTGAATTTTCTTCAATCCCCGATTGAAAAACGCATCCGGTTGTGATACAATACTTAAAAAATAAAATGGAGGAATGCAAAATGCAGTCAAACGTCAGACCCGAATCCATGGTGCGCATCACCACGCCCGAGCTCGCCGAGGCGTTCATTGCCGAGCAGATTGCGCTTGTGAAAGAGCAGGTCGGCGATAAAAAAGTCCTGCTCGCCCTTTCCGGCGGCGTGGATTCTTCCGTCGTCGCGGCGCTTCTCATCCGGGCGATCGGTCAGAATCTTGTTTGCGTGCACGTCAACCACGGCCTTCTGCGCAAGGGCGAGCCGGAGCAGGTCATCAAAGTGTTCCGCGACGAGATGAACGCGAATCTCGTTTACGTGGACGCGGTGGACCGCTTCCTTGACAAGCTGGCGGGCGTGGACGAGCCCGAGACCAAGCGTAAGGTCATCGGCGAGGAGTTCATCAAGGTCTTCGAGGAAGAGGCGCGCAAGCTTGAGGGCATCGAGTTCCTCGCGCAGGGCACGATCTATCCCGATATCCTCGAAAGCGAAGCGGGCATCAAGGCGCACCACAACGTGGGCGGTCTGCCGGAGGATCTGCAGTTTGAGCTGGTGGAGCCGGTCAAGCTTCTCTACAAGGACGAGGTCCGCGTGGTGGGCAAGGCGCTGGGCCTGCCGGACAACATGGTCTACCGTCAGCCCTTCCCCGGCCCCGGTCTGGGCGTGCGCTGCGTCGGCGCCATCACCCGCGACCGC
>CACYHJ010000058.1 GCA_902774165.1 Oscillospiraceae bacterium | reverse complement strand
CCGCCGCGGCGCAGACGGAACGTTATATTCTCGCCTATTGCGGACTTTGCCGGCTGCCCCGGGAACTGGAAACGCTCGCCCTGTCGATGGCGGCAGTGCTGCTGCGTTCCGGCGCCGGCGCCGGGGTGCGGTCCGTGAAAATGGGGGACGCGGAGGTATCCTTCGGCGACGGCAGCGCGGATCCGGCACAGACGGTACTCTCGGGCTACCGGCCGCTGCTGAACCGGTACCGGCGCGTCCGCTGGCATTGAGGAGGGATCGCATTGTTCGGCTATGAAAAAGCGCTGCGGATCCTGTTCACCGACAGCTGCAATGTGTATATCAGGGCAAAGGACCGCCGGGAGGACGGCGTCTGCGTTTTTTTGCGGGAGCAGATCCTCGCCGGCGTGCCCTGCCGGGTCTCCTACGACACGGTTCCCGCGTCAAAACAGAACAACCGGACCGCCCATACCACCGGCACGGCTGTGCTTTTTCTGCCTGCGGGAATCGACGTGCCGGCAGGCTCTTTTGTTGAAATTGAACGGGACGGGAGGGTGATCCGGCTGAAGGCGTCGGGGCTGCCGAAGTTTTATCCGGGGCACACCGAAATCACCCTGAAGCCCGCGGATACGGAGGCTTGATATGGAGCTTGTCAATCAGGTGCTGAGCGCCGTCAGCGCGACGCTGTTTGACGCGTTCGGCTGCGAAATTTACCGGCAGCCGGTGGAGCAGGGCTATGAGACGCCCTGTTTTTTTCTGTTTGCCGACAATCTGCGGGAAAAACGCTATATCGGCGGCAGAACGCTGCACGCATTCCGTGTGACGGCGGAGTATCTGCCGCCGGAGGACGGGCAGCGCCGGGAAGCGGCGCTGGAGGCTTCCGGGCGGCTGTTCCGGCTTCTGGATCGCATCCGCACGGAAGCGGGGGATTTTCTCTGCTGCAATAAACAGGCGGAATTCGGCGTGGTCGCCCGGGGATTCAGCAGAGGCTTTGAAGTGAGCGACGAGCTGCTTCGGTTTACTTTTACGATTCAATATTTCACTGCGGACGGCGGGGATGACGACGCACCGGCAGTCCCGATGGAAAAGCTGATTATGAAAGGGGAAAACAGATAATGGCATACGGCGGCGGAAATTATTCCGCGTACAACAAAACCATGCCCGGCGCGTATATCAACTTCGTCTCGCTGAACAGCGCCTTCACCGGCGCGCAGGAGCGGGGCGTCGCGGCGCTGGGGCTTGAGATGTCCTGGGGGCCGGAGGGCGAGCTTGTCTACGTTTCGGCGGACGATATGCTGCGTTCCTCCCGCGCCCTGTTCGGCGAGGAGTGGGGCGCGGATGCGCTTCGCCCCCTCCGGGAGATTTTCATGAACGCGTCAGGCGTGATCCTTTGCAGGGTGAACGTGGGCGGAGAGACGGCGCAGAGCGCCCTCGGCACGGCGAAATATCCCGGCGCGGCGGGCAACCGCGTCAAAATCGTCGTCAGGGCGGAAAGCGGCGGGTTGTTTACCGTGCAGACCTATGAGGACAATTATCTCGCAGACACCCAGACCGTCGCGAGCGCAGCGGATCTTGCGGACAACGATTTCGTGCGGTTCAACGCCTCGGCGGTGCTTGCGGAAAGCAGCGGGATCGCCTTTACCGGCGGCACGGACGGCGAGGCGACTTCGGAGACCCACGCGGCGTTCCTTGCGAAGCTGGAGGAGCGTACGTTCAATACCCTGGCGCTGGCGTCCAACGACAACGTGCTCAAAACGCTGTATCGGCAGTTTACCGTCCGGATGCGCGACGAGGTCGGTGTGAAATTCCAAACGGTGCTGTATAATTGTGCGGCGGATCACGAGGGCGTGATCAACGTGGGCTGCGCCGCGAAGGGCGACGACCCCGCGGCATTCGTCTATTGGGCCGCGGGACTCAACGCGGGCCTTCAGGTGAACGAGACCGCGCTGAACCGGACCTATAACGGCGAATATGAGCCGGACGACAGCTATACCGTCGCGCAGCTGAGCGAGAAAATCGCGGACGGCATCTTCACCCTGCACCGCGTCGGCGACGAGGTGAGGGTGCTTGCCGATATTAACAGCCTTGTCAGCACGACCTCCGAAAAAGGCGCGATTTTCAAGGATAACCGCGTCGTCCGCGTCGCGGACAGAATCGCCGCGGATGCGGTGACGATCTTCACCGAAAAGTACCTCGGCAGGATCCCCAACAACGCCTCCGGCAGGGTCAGTCTCTGGGCGGATCTCATTGCCGCGCTCGGCGCGCTGCGCGACGTGGGCGCAATTGAGGAATTCGATCCCGGTGATATCACTGTCGATCCCGGCGAGGACAAGAACGCGGTGATCGTCAGCCAGAGCGTCACGGTGACGGGTTCGATGGCAAAGCTTTACATGACCTGCATTCTCGGTTGAAAGGAGTGATCTGCAATGGCGGCTGTAATGAGCGCAAAAGACAGCATTTCCGCGGCATTGGCGGAATGCTACGTCACAATCGACGGCAAACGGTATAACTTCATGCAGGCGATCAATTTTGAGGCGCATGTGGACAAATCGAAGATCAAGGTCCCTATTCTCGGCAAGCCCGGCAGGGGCACGAAGGCGGTGGGCTGGGTCGGCCGCGGCACGGCGACGGCGCACTATAATCAGAGCATCATGCGCCTTTTGCTGCAGAAATATAAAAACACCGGCGAGGACACCTATTTCGACATTCAGGTGACGAATGAGGATCCCACCTCCTCCGTCGGGCGGCAGACCGTGATCCTGAAAGACTGTTGTCTGGACGGCGGCACTCTTGCGAAATTCGACGCGGACGGCGATTTTCTGGATGAGAAAATCAGCTTCTCTTTCGACGATTTCCATATTGCGGAGCGCTTCGGGGAGAAAAAGTCCTCGCTGCCGGTCTATAACTACGGGAGCAGACGATGAGCGGATTTGAGCGTTTTATGAAAATCAACAAGCTGCCGCGCAAGAACGCGTTTTATCCCGCGACAGCCTCTCTGCGGGATGAAAACGGCGCGCCGCTGCAGTGGGAGATCCGTCCGCTGACCACCCGGGAGGCGGAGGCGATCCGGTTTGACTGCACAAGCTGCGTGCGCGGCGAGGGCGGGATGCAAACGGTGCTGAGCAGCGATTTTGTGCCGCGTCTGTGCGCCGAGGCGGTGGTCTGCCCGGATCTGCGGGACGCGGCGCTGCAGGACAGCTACGGCGTTTATACGCCCCAGGATCTTCTGCTGGAGCTGCTGGATTCCCCGGGGGAATTCAACGCGCTGGCCGCCTTTGTGCGCGAACAGAGCGGGCTTGACGTCACGGTGTCGCGCCTGACGGAAGAAGCAAAAAACTGATCACGGACGGCGATCCCGACGCCGTATACGCCGCCCTTGCCCTGCGGCGGTTCGGGATTCTGCCGTCCGTCTGGGCGGACGCCGATCTTCCGGAAAAGGCGTTCATAATCGCCGTGCTGAACGGTGAAATCGACGCGCAGGGGAGGGGAGCGGGATGATTGATTTTTTGTCAGGCTATCCGTATGCCGTCGAGACGCTGGCGCGGATGCTTGCCGGGATCGTGATGCTGCCGGAGCAGATGTATCCGGCAGTCGCCGCCGCCGCTGCCTTCGCGTCCTTTTCCGCCGAGGCGGAACCCGAAGCCGAACTGCCTTCCGGAATGCGGGACGACGGTGCGCTGACCGCTTTTTTCGGCGGGATGACGGCGGCGGACGCGTTGCCGGAAGAACAGCGGGAAGCCGTCGGCCCCCGGGAGAAAACGGTCCGGCAGGACGGCGGGCCGACGACCCGTCGGTCCGTCCGGCCGTCGGCGCCGGCATCGTTCTATGAAGCTCATCACGTTTACGACGTGACCGAATACCGGGAGATGCCGGAAAGCGGATGGGATTCCGTCCGGTATCTTTCCGATGCGTGGGCGCCTGCGATATCAATGGCGGAGCTGACGCAGTTCCTGACGGAGGCGTCTGCCGGGGCGGCGTCCGACGCGTTTCCCGTTCCTGCGTCTCGGTTTCGGGAGAAGGAGATATCGGCCGGCAGGCAGGGCGCGGATACGGCGAGGCGCGGCGAAGATAAAAAGGAATCCCATCCGGAACCGGAAACGGTCTACCCGCAGGAGGCTCTGCGCGGAGAAACCGCGGCGTTGACTGCCGCGGCGGCGGAGGCAACGTTTCATTTTGAACGATCCGGACCGGCGGCGCCGGGGATCCCGGATTTTGCCTCGGTTTTCCCGGCGGAGCCGGGAACCGCGGATTCCGCCCCGATTCCTCGCTTTGCTCCGTCAGAGCCCGGGGATTCGGCGGTTCCGTATCCGGGCAATGCGGATATCGTTCTCGATCGGTCTGTCGTTTTTTCTTCGGGAAACGCTGCAGTCGGTACGGTCGGGCGCGTCTTCCCGCTGTCCGGAATCCCGGCCGGAACGAAACAGACGGACCGTCATCCGGAGAATCGGACGACGCGTTTCGCCCCTGCGATTCATCCGGAACCGTCCGGTGCGCCGCCGCAGTACGGCGCGGCGGCGCCGGAAGAAAGCTTTCTGCCTGTGCTTGCGGTTCACGCCGCGGCTGCCGATGAGATCCTTGCGGGGAGTATGGCGACGGAGCCTTCGGCTCTCGACACACTTGCGTTTGATAAAGGGGAGGCCGCGAAGGCTGCCGCCGTCGTATTTTCTGCAAAAGGGTCGCGTTACGAAACGGAAAACGCCGCGGCGTATTCCGCGCGCCTGTCGCCGCCGCGCGTCTTCGGGGACGTCCGGGACGAGCCCGACCGGGCGTTTCCGACGGAAAACGCAGGGGCAGATGATTTCCGCGAGGCGTTTGCGGACCTGATCTCGCAGCTGCGCACGGTGCTTGCCGCGTCGCCCTCGCTGCCGGATTGACCGGCGTCGACGCTTGCGCAGAAGGCGATAACCTATGAAAAACTGCCGTCCGCGGCGCGGATCAACGCTGCCCGCGTAGGGATTTGATTCGGATCCCGACGCCGCGGACGACAGCAGCGGAGGAAAACCGATGAAGTATTATTTTTATCTTGACAACGTTCTGATGCCCGTCACCCCGTCCGGTCTTTGCCTGCGGCAAGACGGCAAGAGCAACCGCTACGATCTGGCGGCGGGCGGAGAAATCAGCCTGCCGCAGACGCCGGGCCTGCGGGAATACTCCTTTTCCCTGATGCTGCCCACGGTCCCCTATCCGTTTGCGATGTATCCCGGAGGCTTCCGCTCGCCGGAGTTTTACCTGCGGCGGCTGCAGTCTCTGCGGGAGAACGCGGCGCCGTTTGACCTCGTGATCATCCGGCGGCTGAACGCCGACACGGTGCTGCGCTTTGCGTCGCGGCTCATCGGGTATGACAGCGAGGAAGCGTATCAGATCACCGGCTCGGAACAGGGGGTAATTACCGCGGCGCATGCCCGCACCATCCTCAGAGAAGGGGTGAGCGGCAAGGCCGCGGTTCTGTTTGACACGACGGATCGCGTCACGATTGAGGAGATGACCGTGAAGGAGGACGCCGAGGATTACGGCGATGATTTCCACGTTGACCTGACGCTGAGGCAATATCGGGAGTTCAAACCGATCCGTCTGAAATCCGGAGGGAACAATGTCTACAGAACTTGATAAAATCCTGGCCTTCGCCGCCTCGTATCTCGGCTCCTCGTTCTGGCACGGCAGGTGCCAGAGCTTCGTCGCCCATTGCTATTATGCCGGTATGGGGCGGATGGTTTCCCGGGTCGGCGCGAAACAGGCGGCTCGGGAGTTTATGCGCGCCGGCACTGCGCGGGATCTTTACCCGCCGACGGGCGCGGTTGCCTATTTCAACGGCGACGGCGAGATGGGCAAAAAATACGGCCACGCCGCTCTTTCGGCGGGCGGCGGATGGATCTACGACCCGGTGGGAACGGTGATCAAGCGAAAACTCACCGCCGGGATTCATAACGGGTATCTCGGCTGGGGATGGAACGGCAATCTCGTTCCTCAGGGGGCTTCCTCCGGTTCCGGCGGTTCCGCCGGCGGGACGGCCGGAAAGACCGCATCCGGCGGGTCTTCCTCCGGCGGCGCAAAACAGCCGGGGATCGTTACGGTGAACACCGTCGGCGTGGCGGGAAAAATCTCAGCCCGCCGCGACGACGGCTCGGTCCGGGGGATGTCGACAGACGCGCTCAGCGTACTGATCAAGCACGGCGCGGATCTGATCTGCCCCTGCGTCGTCGGGACGCTGAAGGTCAGCTCTTTTGCCGGGATCGTTCCCGCCGTGATGGAGTTTTACATGATCGGCGACACGGAAGGCGCCGTTGCGGACGGCGATGCCGCGGCGTTTTCGTGGCAGGGGGAACCCCTGTTCTACGGGTATGTGTTCGAGGTGACGCGGCGGCACGACGGTATGACGCGGGTGAAGTGTTACGACCAGATGCGGTATCTGAAAAACAGAGACAGTTTCGTGTTCGGCGGAACCCTGACGGCGCTTGTGGGACAGATCGCGAAAAAATACAGCCTGCGCACCGGCCCGATCGCATCCACCGGCTACGCGCTGCCCCGCGCGGTTTATGAAAACACCCTTGCGGATATTCTCGCCCGGGCGATTTCCGCGACGCGGGAGCAGACCGGGAAGACCTATGCTTTATATGATGATTTCGGGCGTCTGACCCTGAAGAACGCCGACGAAATGCGCGCGGACGTGTTTCTGACGCCGGACCGGATGCGCTCTTACCGGGTGGAAAGCTCCATTGATTCCGGCGTTTACAACCGGATCGCCGCGGCGTCGGACGACCGGAAAACCGGCGTGCGTACGCTGTACACCGCCGACGCGCCCGCGCAGGAGGCCGAATGGGGCGTCCTGCAGTATTATACAAAACTGGATAAAACCCGACAGCCGGCGCAGACGGTGAAAAAGCTGCTGGACGTTTATAATCACGAACGGGTTTTTGTCTATGCCTACGGGTGCGCCGGCGTGCCGTCGGTCCGGGGCGGCAGCATTGTGAAGTTTGCCGAGGCGGGAGACTTCGGATTCGATATGCGGTGCGAGAGCGTCACCCATGCGTTTTTCGGCGGGACGCATCTGATGGACGTGAAGCTGAGCGCTGCGGCAAGGAGGACCGTAGAATGACGCTGGCGTATGAACTGGCGGAGCTGATCCGCTCCTGCGCGCGGGACGTCTGCAGCGCGGAGAACCTGTGCGACGCAATGACCCTGCGGGTGGAATCCCTGGCGCCGCTGACGGCGTCGCTGCCCGGCGGCGTCAGGCTTTCGGGGGAGCATCTGCGGGTCTGCGCCGGCGTGCGGGACAGGCTCTTTTGCGGGGCCTGTGTTCTTGCGCTGCAGTCCGCCGGGGGACAGGTTTATTATATCGTTGATATTTTATCGGAGGAGGAACTATGACGCCGGATTCTTATATCGAGCATACGCTGCTGGTCGCCGACGACAGGGAACGGCGGGATTACCGCATCCTGTTCGACGCCGGCCGGATCTGCGGCACCCAAAGCGGAGAGGACGCGCTGCGGCAGGCGATCCGGCTGCGTCTTCTGACCGAAAAGGGTCTGTATCCCGTGTTCTCCGCATATTACGGGCTGCCGTTCGGCAGCCTGACCCGGGCGGAGGGGGACGTTTATTTTATACAGCTCAAGAACAGCATTACCGAAACGCTGCTGCGGGACCGGAGAATCTGCGCCGTGGACAGCTTTGAGTTCTCGCGGGCGGACGGCGGCGCCGTTCACGTCCGGTTCCGCGTGGTGACGGCGCAGGATGAGACACTGACGGAGGAGGCGGACTTTGAATACGCTTACTGAAAATGAAATCTACACCGAGCTTCTGGATTCGATGCTGACCTATGCGGAGGAAAAAGGGCTCGACACGTCGGAGGGCAGCGTGAGCTTTGATATGCTCGCGCCGGCGGCGCTTGCCATGACGGCGCTGTACCTTCAGATCGAGCAGGCGCAGGCGGAGTGCTTTGCCGATACCGCGTCGCTGGAGTCTCTGATCCGTCTTGCGGCGGAGCGCGGGATTGAATACCGCGCCGCTCAGGCGCCGGTGGTCGAGATCTCGCTCGCAAACGGTGAAATCGACCCGCAGGCTGCCGCCTCCGAGCGCCGGTTTTCCCTCGGCGCGCTGACGTTTTACGCCGAGGAACAGACGCAGGAGGGGACCTATGTGCTGGTTTGCGATACCCCCTGCGCGATCGGTGAAAACGCGGACGGTCCGCTGACGTATGAGGGGAGCGATCCGCTGGTGGAGGGCGCCGCGCTGGTGCGCATCCGTTCCCGCGGAAGAGATGACGAAACCGCCGCAGAGCTTCGCGCCCGTTATTTCCTCAGCGTGCAGTCCTCCTCGTTTGCGGGAAACCGGGCGGCCTACGTCGAAACGGCAATGAGCGTGGCCGGCGTCGGCGGCTGTAAAGCGCAGAGGGCGGAGATGGAGACCGACGGCGCGAACGTCCTGCTGACGGTGATTTCTGATCGCTATGACGTTCCGGACGCGGACGTGCTCGCAGCGGTCCGGGACGCGGTCGACGCGGTGCTGCCCATCTGTCACGTCGCCGCCGTCCGCGCCGTGGAACGGGAGACGGCGGATGTTTCCGCGCAGATCATTCTGGACCCCGGCCTTACGATCCCGGACGTCCGGGACGGTATCGCGGAAAAAATCAACGAAAAGCTGAAGGCGGTGTGCGCGGCATGGGCTGCGGACGGCAGCGCGACGCTGCGCAGCAGCGATATCTTCACCGCGGTGCTTTCGGCGGAGGGCGTCGCCGACGCGGCGCAGGTCACGGTATCGCTCGGCGGCGAAAGCGTCTTTCACCGGGTCTTTGACGGCGTCAGCATCCCGGCGCTGGGCGCTCTGACTCTGACGGAGGTTGACGGATGACGGGCGAAGATCTGAAAAAATGCCTTCCGGCAATGCTGACGGAGATCCGGGAGTTCGATATCCTTCCGGACGCAATGGCAGCCGCCCTTGACGTGCTGCAGCGGAAAACGGAGAAGCTCGCCTCGTCCCGCCTGATCGGCGAAGCGCAGGGAGAGGAGGTCGACAGAATCGCGTCGTCGCTCGGGATCGCGTGCCTGCCGCGCAGGGAGGACACGCGCTTTGCCGTGCGTTCCGCGCTGCTGGAGCGCAGACCCTATACCCTCGCGGAGACGGTGCGGTACCTGACAGGTCTGCTGGGGGAGGACGGTTTTCTTCTGGAACGCGTGCTGGAGGACGGGGACTGCCGGCTGAACGTCCGTGTGGCGCTGGGTGCGAGGAATCAGCTGGACCATGTGACGCGGTATCTGGAAAACACCGTGCCGCTCAATATGAAACTGGTGGTGGAGCTTCTGTATAACCGCTGCGGCGAGCTCAAGCACCTGACCTACGGCGCGCTGTCGGCCTATACGTTTGACAGGCTCCGCAGCGACAGAACGATAAAGGAGACGGAATAATATGAGATATACCGACGACGGAAAGCTGAGGCTTCCCGAAAACGATGATACGTTCAACATCGAGGATTTCAATTTCAACGCGTCGGTCATTGACGGGGAGCTGGCGCAGACCGCTCAGACGCTGGAGGAACACGGCCAGAGCATCCGCGACGCCGCGCTTCAGGCCGAGACCAACGCCGCGGGGATCCAGACGCTGAATACGGCGCTTGCGGGCAAACAGGCCGCGCTGGGGTTTACCCCCGTGCAGCAGGGCGGCGGCGCGGGACAGGGCAACACAAAGCTTTACCTCGGCTGGACAGGGTCGGACCTGAAAGCCCAGGCGGGGAATTCGGATCTTGGCAGCCTTGTGACCACCGGCAGCGCCGGCGCGAAGCTTCCTGTGGCGAAGGGCGGTACCGGCGCAGCCACCGCCAACGCGGCGCTGAACGCCCTGACGCAGGTTGCGTCGATTGCCCTCGGGACCTTCTGCACAAAGAAAACAGGCTCCTCCATGTCCGGATACGCGAAAAAAATCGGCAACCGGATCTCCGCGCACATCCGGATTCCGGACGTCGCATCCTCCGCCAACGGCACGCTGCAGATCGCGACGATCGCCTCGTCTTACCGCCCGAACAGCACGTATAACGGCGCGTCGG
>CACYHJ010000057.1 GCA_902774165.1 Oscillospiraceae bacterium | reverse complement strand
CAGACCCGCAAGGTTCTGATACAGAACGTCGGTATCCATGGTGTCGCCGCGGAAAATGCTGTAATCTTTGATATTCAGCTCCGCAGCGGGCTTATCGAGTATCATGATGACCGAGAACGCGGTGAGGCTCAGCCGTCTGCCGTTGACCATCTTGATCGCCTTTGCGGGAACCTCGGAGGCGGGCTCGATCATGGAGGTATAGACTTTATTGGGATAGGAGGAGGAGATCACGTAATCCGCGTATATCTCGTCTCCCCTTGCGGTGCGTACACCGTAAGCCTTGCCGTCTTTGACGAGGATCTTCTCCACGTGCTGGCGGTATTCGATCTGAACGCCCATGGCCTCGGCGCGTTCCGCCATTTTGAGACTCATTTCGTGGCTGAGATCCTTCGGGATGAAGGAGCCGTAGCCGACGTAGTCCGCCATCAGGACGGCGAAGATCGTGAAGGGCAGGTCGGAGAAGCCGCTGCCAACATAAATCCAGTAGGGCGCCAGAAGATCCTGTGCCTTTTTCGGCAAATCGAAGGTGTCGATGACCTCCTGCGTGTTGTAGCCCGCGGTCTTGACGAACGCCTCGTGCTTGAGCAGCATCTTCGCCTTGCTCATCGGGTGGATGGAAAGCTCGTTGACGCTGTCGAACACGGTGTTGCACAGATTCAGCAGGCCGAGCACCTTTTCGTAGGTGCCGGGCACGACCGCGTCCACCTCTTTTGAGAACCGCTCAAGCCCCGGGTGCAGGGTGACCTCGATGCCGGGCAGGGAGGCGTGATAGGCCTCGGGGACCTTGAGCCAGTCGATATCGACGCCCATATCGTCGAAGAATTTGCCCACCTTCAGCCGGTTGTCCTTATCGCCGATGCTCATCATCTCGTGCAGCGCCGCCTCGATCTCGATGCCGCCGCGCACAAAGCTGGACGCGATACCGCCGGGCAGGTTGTGGCGCTCCAGCACCAGGACGTCCTTGCCCTTGTCGGCGAGCATCAGCGCGGAGGAAAGCCCCGCCAGCGCCCCGCCGATGACGATCACGTCGTAGTGATCTTTGTAGAAGCTCATAATATGTAATATCCTTTCAGTATTTATGTGAAATGTAAACTGTGAAATGTGAACTGTGGGTAGCAATTGCATCTCACATCTCACATTTCACATCTCACTGAATACTGAATTTGCCGAGGACGAAGACCTCGACAAATTCAGTATTTCATCAAAACAAGAGGGGCGGCACGCCCCTCTTGTGCGGGTTCATTTAAAAGAATCTCTCAACCAGCTCGCGGGAGTACTCTGCGGTCTCGTCCATGTCGCCGAAGCTCATGACTTCGCCGGCATAGAAGGTGTCGTACTTGTCCTGCATCGCTTCGACCTTCTCGTACCAGCCGTCTGCATAGTCCTTCGAGAAGACGTGCGGGAAGTAATAGACGCTCCACTCGTTGACCACGTTGGAGGCCGGGTTGTGCATGGTCTTCAGGTCGTCGAGAACCATCTTCTTGCAGGTCTCATAGGGGATCTCTTTGGTATCCTTGTGCTTGCGCAGCGCATAGGTGGTGATGACCTGATCCTTGGTATCCTTCCAGCGGCGATAGTAGACCATCAGGCGGCCCAGCTTCGCGGGAACCATGTTGTCGAACACATAGTAGGAGATCTCGGGATGGTCCTCGGGCTTGGTCTCCACGGCAAGAACGTCGTAACGCTCATAGTCGATCTTGGAGAACAGCTCCTTCTCGTCCTCGCGGGCATCGAAGTAATCCACCATGCCGATCTGGCCGTCGTCACGCTTGTTGGGGATGTACAGCGGCGCGGTGACGATGATCTTGTCGTATTCCTCGACTTCGCCGTTCACGGTCACATAGACCTTGCCGTCCTTGCGCTCGACCTTCTCGATATGGCTGTTCAGACGCGCGGGATTCTTGAGGTGATCGTTCAGGCTCTCCCAGATGGACTGGGTGCCGTCCTTCCAGGTCCACAGGTTGACCTTCACGAAGTTCATCGTGGTCTGGAAGTCGAGGTATTTCAGCACGTAGGCAGCCGGGATCTCGTCAAAATAACCGTAGCCGAAGCTTGTGTAGGGCCCGATCCAGATATCCTGAATCAGCTCGACGCCGTTCAGCTTGCAGAAATCTTTGAAGGGAAGGGCAAGGTCCTTCAGGTTCGGGTTGACGCCGCTGACGGGCTCGCGCTTGGCGTTCTGCTGGGAAAAGCCTTCGTAACGGCCCTCGGAAACGCCGCGGTGACCGTTGACGTCGTAGCCTTTATATTTGGTCTCAAGCAGCTCGCCCAGCTTCTTGACCTGCTTCTTCATCTTCAGCAGACGGGGGATCTTGAGGGGGTTCTTTTTCGGCTCAAAGGGCTCGATGATGTTGCCCGCCGCGTCCTTGTAGTTGCGGTTGAGCTTCGGGCCGTCGTGGTCGATGCCGCAGAATTCTTCCACGTCGTGCACCGCGTAATAAGAGGGAACGCCCATGATCGCGCCCATCTCATAACGTCTGCCGTTGTAGTGGGGAGACCAGCACTTGCCGCCCACGCGGTCCAGACGCTCGAGGATCGTATAGTTTTCGTAGCCTTTTTTCTCAAGGTACATACCGGCGGAAAGGCCTGCGGGACCGCCGCCCACGATGCAGATGCGAATGTTCTTGTCCATAAAAAAACCTCCGTTTTTTTGTTGATTTGCTCCGTCGTTAATTAAACGATTTAACAATTTCTATTATACCTATGGAACCGGTAAATGTCAATCATTTTTCCGGGAAAATATTTATTTTTAAGGGCTTCCTTTTTTCCGTTCTGTATGATATAATAATTAAAACCTTTAATAATGGTGATGATAATGCGATTTCAGTCGTTTGACGAAATGATCCGGTACAGGGTCGATCGCGCGCCTTCCGCCCCCGCGTTCCGTGTGGAACGGGGCGGCGCGGCGGCCGGGATCTCCTATGCTGATTTTTACGACGCGGTCCTGCGCCGCGCGCGGGAGCTGCGCGCTTGCGGCAAAACAAGCCTCGCCGTCTTCTGCGACGGTTCCTATGAATGCGTCACGGAGATTTTCGCGGCGGTTCATGCGGGGCTGCAGGTCGCGCTTCTGAACGACGCGGCGGAAGAAGCCCAGCTGCGTCGCGTGGACGCGGACCTTCTCTGGGGCGACGACGAGCTTGTTGCGGAATTTTCCGCGGCGCTGACCGGCGGCGTCCTGGACGGGAAAGGCAGAATCCTGTTCTTTACCTCCGGCACCACCGCGAAAAACAAAGCCGTGGCGCTGACCGAGCAGAGCCTGTGCGCCAGCGCTTACAACGGCGGGGCGCTGCTGCCGCTGAAAGAGAGCGACGTTCTGATGTGTATGCTGCCGCTCGACCACGTCTTCGGCTTCGTCTGCGGGCTTTTGTGGGGCCTTTCCTGCGGGGCGTGCGTGGCGCTGGGCAGAGGGCAGCGGCATTACTTCGACGATCTGAAATTCTTCCGTCCCACCGCCCTTTCCGCGGTGCCGATGCTGCTGGGCTTTCTGTGGCAGAAACAGCTTCTGAACCCGGAGCTGGAGCTGATCCTGATCGGCGCGGGGGACTGCCCGCCGCAGCTGCCGCGGGCGCTGAAGGCGGACGGACGGCGCGTCAGCTTCGGCTACGGCCTGACGGAAACCTCGTCCGGCGTGGCGCTTTCGCTGGGGGACGACCCCTACGCGATGACGGTCTGCCCGGACGCGTGCGTCACCGTCGCGGAGGACGGGGAGCTCCTGATCGAGGACCCGCCCTGTATGATGCAGGGATATTATAAGGATCCGGACGCGACGGCGGCTGTGCTGAAAGACGGCGTTCTTTTCACCGGAGATCTGGGCCGCTTCGACGAACAGGGGCTTCTGCACATCACCGGCAGGAAAAAAGAGATGCTGGTGCAGCCGGACGGTACGAAGATCTTTCTGCCGGAGTACGAGCAGAGTCTTCGCGCCGCGCTGGACGGGCGGGATTTCGCCGTCGTGGGCGACGGCGGCGCGCCGGTGCTGATCCTCTCGGGCAGGGAAGACGAGACGGAAACCGTCCGCGCTGCGCTGCTGCCGATCATGCGGGAGCTTCCGCTGAACCGGCGGCTCAAAGCAATCCGTTTTATAAACGATCCGCTGCCCAGAACGGCGACGGGAAAAATAAAGCGTTGGGAACTCCAACAGAAAGCAGGCTTACAATGACAAGACAGGAAATTATGGAGAAGACTCTTGAGATCGTCCACGAATGCGTCCCCGAGACAGAGGATCAGGCGCTGACCGAGGCAAGCGTCATCAACACCGATACCGCCATTGATTCCATGGGCTTTACGCTGATCATCTGCAGGCTCGAGGCGACCTTCGGCGTGAAGATTCCGGACCGCCAGTGGCAGAAGCTTTACACCCTCGGCGACGTGGTGAGCGCCATCGAAAAGCGGCTGAAATAATGAGCATTTACGAAAAAGAGTATCAGATTCTCTCCTGCGACGTGGATCCGCAGCGCCGGCTGCGGCTGTCGCGGCTGTTCACGATGCTGCAGGAGGCGGCGATCGCCCACACCGAAGCGCTCGGCGCGGGCAGGGCAAAGACTCTGGACAAAGGATATCTCTGGGTCGTCACGCTGCAGCAGGCGAAGATCGCGCGGCTGCCGGTCTACGACGAGAGGATCCGGCTGCTTTCCGCGCCCGGCGACACGATGCATTCGATCTTCCCCCGGTATTACCGCATTGAGGACGCGGCAGGGAACGAGCTTGTGAACGCATCGGCGCTCTGGACGCTGATGGACATGAATACCCGGGTGATGGTCTTCCCCCATACGGCGGGCGTCTGCGTGCCGGGGGCAAAGCCCGGATGGAAGACCTTCTTCCCCACGCCGCCGAAGCTGCCGGCGGAGGACGCGGAAACGGAATTCACCGTGCCGTACAGCTACACCGATATCAACGGCCATATGAACAACACGAAATATATCGACCTGGCCGAGGACCTGATGTCCCCCGCCCTGCGCGAGGCACGGGCGGTCGAGGTCAGCGTCGAGTATACCGGCGAGGCGCGGTGCGGCGACCGGCTGATCCTCTCCCGAAACGAAGAAAACGGACGGTTCCTGCTGACGGGAAAAACGGAGAAACGACTGTTCCGTCTGGGGATCGTATATGAACAGTGAGGAGTCAGGAGTGAATTTATCTGAAAGGAGTTTATCTCTTGGACTATAAAATCATCGAGACAAAAGAGCGTGTTCTCGCGGACAACGACGCGGCGGCGGAAAGAACCCGCGCGGCGATGAAAAAAAGCGGCACGCTGCTGGTGAACCTGATGGGCTCCCCCGGCGCCGGCAAGACCTCGGCGCTGCTGCAGCTGATCCGTCTGCTGGGCGGCCGATACAAGATCGGCGTGATGGAGGCGGACGTGGATTCCGACGTGGACGCAAAGACCGTTTCGGAGGCGGGCGCGAAGGCGATCCAACTGCACACCGGCGGTCTGTGCCATATGGACGCGGACATGACCGCCCGCGGGCTTGACGCCCTTGAGGGCGAAAACCTTGACGTCATTTTCCTTGAGAACGTCGGCAATCTCGTCTGCCCGGCGGAATTCGAGGTGGGAGCGGATCTGCGCATGATGATCCTCTCGGTGCCCGAGGGCGACGACAAGCCGCTGAAATATCCGCTGATGTTCACGGTCAGCGACGTGATGCTGGTGAACAAAATCGATACCGCGCCGATCTTCGATTTCGACCTTGCAAAAGCGTCCGAACGGGCGCGGAGCCTCAATGGAAAAATAGAGATCTTCCCCGTATCCGCCCGCACCGGCGAGGGCTTCGAGGCGCCGGCGGAGTTTCTCGCGCGGAAGATCGACGAGAGGAGGCGCGGCGAATGAAAACGATCACATTGAACGCGTCGGTAACCGCGTCCAACGACCGGGACGCGCAGGCGCTGCGCGAGAAGCTGAACCGGCGGGGCGTGCTGCTGATCAACGTGATGAGCGCCGCAGGCTCCGGCAAAACCACCTTTCTCTCCCGGGTGATCTCCGATTTGCCGGAGGTGTCGATCGGCGTGATGGAGGCGGATATCGAATCCGACGTAGACGCGAAGCGCATCGAGGCGCTGGGCGCGAAGGCGATCCAGGTGCATACCTCCGGCATGTGCCACATGGACGCGGGCATGACCGCCGCCGCGGTGGACGCGATGGAGGGAGAGACGCAGCTGCTGTTTCTCGAAAACGTGGGGAACCTGATCTGCCCCGCGGAATACGACACCGGGGCACAGAAAAAGCTGATGATCCTCTCGGTGCCGGAGGGCGACGATAAGCCCCTCAAATACCCGCTGATGTTCCGCGAGAGCGACGCGCTGGTGATCACGAAAATCGACGCGCTGCCCTTTTTTACGTTTGATATGGAAAAATGTATCGAACGTGTGAAAAAACTCAACCCGGAGATCCGCATTTTCCCCGTTTCGGCAAAGACCGGCGAGGGGATGGAGGCCGTCGAGGCGTGGATGGTCGAAGCATTGAGGGAAGTAAAAAGTTCACGTGATTCGTGATTTGTGATTCGTGATTCGGGAACGAACAATGAGCAACAAGCAACCAATAACGAGCAACCGACAACCAACAACTGAAAACAAGGAGAACGCTTATGAAGGATCAAATCAACCGCATGGTAAACGAACGGGATTTCCGGCAGGATCCCAACTACGTCGCGCCCGATAAAGAGAAGGAAAAACTCGTTCTCAAGCTGGGCTCGATGATCACCGACCGGTATCTTCAAAAGTATACCCATACTCTGGGCACCGACGACCCGGAATACTGGGCGCTGGACGAGGTGCTGACCAAGGACGAGGTCAAATTCCTTCTGAACTTCAAGAAGACCCGCGTGCCCTACACCACCGAACAGATCGCGCAGATGAACGGCATGAGCGTCGAAGAGTGTCAGAAGGTCATCGACCACCTCTGCTGGGTCGGCGTTCTGGAAATGACCCGCGAGGGTCCGAAAAAGGAAAAGCACTATAACGTGCCGATCTTCGTCCCCGGCAGCGCGGAATTCATGATGATGAACGACGAGCTGACAGCTCAGCATCCGAATCTCGCCACGTTCTTCAACCTGATGACCCAGATGCCCCTGGAGGGCGTGACCCCCATGGTCCCGCCCGGAGGCTCCGGCGTGGGCATGCACGTCATCCCCGTGGAAAAGGCCATCGAGCACGAGAATCAGTCCGCCTCCGTGGAGCATATCTCCCACTGGCTGAGCAAATACGATAAATACTCCGTGGGCCAGTGCACCTGCCGCAAGCAGCAGACTATGCGCGGCGAGGGCAGCGGCGAGATCAACGGCGAGTTCTGCATGGGCGTGGGCGATATGGCGGAATACTGCGTCGACCGCGGCATGGGCAGATACATCACCTATGAAGAGGCGCTGGAAATCCTCGAGCGCGCCGAACGCCACGGCTTCGTGCATCAGATCACCAATATTGACGGCGAGGAAAAGATCGTCGCCATCTGCAACTGCGCCCCCGGCGTGTGCAACGCCCTGCGCACCAGCCAGCTTTACAATACGCCGAACATGTCCCGCTCCGCCTACCGGGCGCACGTGGAAAAGAGCAAGTGCGTGGCCTGCGGCAAGTGCGTCGAGGTCTGCCCCGTGGGCGCGGCGAAGCTGGGCCAGAAGCTCTGCACCAAGCACGGCGAGGTCCGGTACCCCCTCTCCGAGCTGCCGGACGAAAAAAAATGGGGTCCCCACAAATGGAACCCGAATTACCGCGAGGACGCGAAGATCAACTGCTACGACACCGGCACGGCGCCCTGCAAGACCGCCTGCCCGGCGCATCTTGCGGTGCAGGGCTACGTCAAAATGGCGGCGGAGGGCCGTTATCTCGACGCGCTGAAGCTCATCAAGCAGGACAACCCCTTCCCGGCGGTCTGCGGCGCGGTCTGCAACCGCCGCTGTGAGGACGCCTGCACCAGAGGCACCGTCGACCAGCCCATCGCCATCGACGAGATCAAGAAATTTATCGCCGCGCAGGAGCTGCACGCGGAGAAACGCTTCGTCCCGATCTGCGAGAAGGACGACGGCGGCATGTGGGGCGACAAGTATAAAATGGCCGTCATCGGCGGCGGCCCCGCGGGCCTTTCCTGCGCCTATTACCTGCGCACACGCGGTTACGACGTGACCGTATTCGAAAAAGAAGAAAAGCCCGGCGGCATGCTGGTCTACGGCATCCCCAACTTCCGTCTGGAAAAAGACGTGATCGAGGCGGAGATCGACGTGCTGCGTCAGATGGGCGTGGAGTTCCGCTGCGGCGTCGAGGTCGGCAAAGACGTGACGATCCAGTCCCTGCGGGCGGACGGCTATAAGGCTTTCTATCTCGCCATCGGCATGCAGGGCGGCAGAAAGGCCGGCGTGCCTGGCGAGGACGCCGAGGGCGTGGAGTCCGGCGTCGCGTTCCTGCGCAGGATCAACGCGGATCCCACGGTGAAGCTGGGCGGCGACGTGGTGGTCGTCGGCGGCGGCAACGTGGCGGTGGACGTCGCGAGAAGCGCCGTCCGCGCAACCGGCGGAAAGGTCACCATGCTCTGCCTTGAGAGCGCGGAGGAAATGCCCGCCGCGAAGGATGAGGTGGACGAGGCCGTCGCCGAGGGAATCACCGTGCTCAACGGCTGGGGCCCGAAGGAGATCCTCACCGAAAACGGCAGGGTCACCGGCATAGTGTTCAAAAAATGCGTGCGTGTGTTCGACAAAAATCACCGCTTCGCGCCGGAATACGACGAGAACGAGACCGTTACGATCGAATGCGCCAACGTGCTGCAGGCCATCGGTCAGAGCGCGGTATGGGGCGATCTGCTGAAGGGCACCAAGGTCGGCCTGCGTCCCAACGGCACCGTGGTGCACGACCCGGTCACCTTTGAAACCGGCGAAAAGGATATCTTCGTGGGCGGCGATATCGGCCACGGCGCGCGGTTTGCCATCGACGCCATCGCCGACGGCAAGATGGGCTGCGAGAGCATGCACAGAAGCGTGCATCCCGGCCAGTCCCAGCGCATTGCCCGCGACCTGCGCCAGTTCAAGGAGCTGGACAAGGACGATATCGTCATCGAGACCTTCGACAATGCCAAGCGCCAGCTTCCCGGCCATAAGCCCGGCAAGGCCACGGAGACCTTCGAGGATCTGCGCCTGCCCCTGACCGAGGAGCAGGTCAAAACCGAGGCGGCCCGGTGCCTCGGCTGCGGCGCCACCGTGGTGGATCTCAACCGCTGCGTGGGCTGCGGCCTGTGCACCACCCGCTGCGAATTCGACGCGATCCATCTCAGCCGCGACATCCCCGACGCTTCGAACATGGTCAAGTGTGAGGATAAGCTCAAGAAGATCGGCCCCTACGCGATCAAGCGCATCGCCAAGACCGCGTTCGGAGGCAAAAAATAAACCATGCACGAAATGGGAATCGTCCTGCATCTCGCCCGCACCCTCGACGAGACCGCCGAGCAGGAACAGCTCACCCGCATCGGCAAGGTCGTGCTGCAGGTGGGCGAGGTGTCGGGGATCATGACGGACCTGTTCACCGACGCGTGGGATTATTTCAAAAAAAGGCACGAGGTGCTGAAAGACAGCATTGAGCGGATTAACGTTTTCTTCACTAGATACCAGGAGATGTGGTCGAAGGCTTTCAATGCCAGCACGCATTACCATGAGGTGGCAGAAGCTTTCCTGAAGAATCCAAAAGATCCCGACATCCGTAAGAAAGCCTTCACCTTCGGAGCAGAAGAATGGAACGAAGATATGTTCGACACCGATGATTATTCCAACAAGATGAAAGATGAGGATGTAGAGTTCTGGGGCGGCACTTATCACGGTCAGGCGAAGGACACCTTCTTCAGAGCAGAGGTTATGGATTATGCCATGAAGGTATATACCTTGCACAGACATGTTCTCGGGTTTACTAATCTGTTGGGATTATATGATAACGACAATGTATTCATGAAAGCCGCTAAGGATGCTTTCAAGGATCTTGCGATTGCGGAATTAGCCCGATGGAAGCAGAAATATGGCGACAGCGTGGAGCATATCGTACACGGACTGGACAAGATACAGCACCTTTACGACAAGAACCCCGTCATCGAGAGCGACAACTTCCGCAATCTGCTACTTTCCTTCGCCGAGGATATGCGCGTCA
>CACYHJ010000056.1:10154-14301 GCA_902774165.1 Oscillospiraceae bacterium | reverse complement strand
CCACGACAAATCAAATGAATAATGAATAATGAATAATGAATAATTGATGACGGGGTTCCACCCCGTACCCCATTATATATAGTCAAATCTATGCAAGATAAAATGATGATATCAATAGTGTCAATTTTATTATCTGGCATTGAAAGAGTCTGACATCTACAATAAAAAAGCGCTTCGCGCTTTTTCGAAATTATTCATTATTCATTATAAATTATTCATTATAAATTCTGATTTATGCACTCGCGCATAAATCAGAATTTAAAATCCCAGCGCGTCGTTCACCAGAATCACCCTGATCCTTCCCGGGTGGCGGGAGAAGCGGGTGATCAGGAACTGACAGCAGATGGTGTCCGGGCTCTTGCAGTTCATGCAGGCGCCCGTTTTTGTGCAGGGGGTGTCCAGCCCGAACCGCTGGGCGTTGACCGGCGCGGCGATATTGCGCGCCCGTTTCATCGCGCCGTCGATATCGTCGCAGATCTTGTTCATCCCGACGATCAGCAGCACGGTTTTCGGCCCCTGCGCGATGGCGGAGACCCGGTTCGCGTTGCCGTCGATGTTGACGATCACGCCGTCCTCGGTCATGGCGTTCGCCGAGGCGAGAAATACGTCCGCGTCGTAGGCGGCGAGCATGGCGGCGCGTTTGTCCGCATAGGCGTCCCGGTCGATGAAACGGTAATCCCCGGCTTTCAGCGCCTCGACAAGGCCTATTTCATGGGCGCTCATCGCGCCGCCCATGGTCACAGAAGCGCCTTTGGGGATCTGCTCCAGCGCGATTCTCAGCGCGTCTTCCTTTGTTTCGGCGAAAAAGCCGGTCATGTTGCGGCTCTCAAGCCCTTTGATCACCTTCTGCGCGAGCAGCCGGTTGCGTTTGCAAATCATTTCGTTCATCTGCGAGACTTCCTTTCTGAAAGATTCCGTTTATTTTTTGATCACGCCTGCGTCGTTCTGCACCGCCGGCTTTTCCGTCAGCAGGAAACGGGAAAAGGGGGTGAACAACCCGGGAAACCCGATCACCGCGACCCAGAACAGGTTGACCGACATGACCGTGAGCAGCAGCCCGACGATGCCGGAGAACAGAATCATGCCGATCCCAAGGCTTTTTTCATAGGTCCAGACCGTCATTTTATTCTTGAAATAATCCGGGGAGTCTTTTTTCTTTTTCGTGATCGCCCGGGCGATTCCCCGGAACAGCAGGTACAGCAGGATAAACGCCGCGCCGAAGAGCGCGCCGAAGCGGTTGAAGGTTTCGGTGAATTTCTCCGGTCCGCCCGCAATCAGCAGCGCTGCCGCAAGCGGGATCCCGACGGCGGCGAGAAAGCCCCCGCACACGCCGAACACGTAGCCCCGGTCGGCGAATTTGATTTTTTCTTGTTCTTTTTTCATGGTCTCCTCCGATACCGAAACAGCCGGGCAGGGCGCCCGGCTGTCTGATTCTTGCCGTGAAACGGATCTGCGGTATTGTATTGCGGGCGCCGGATCAATCGTCCGCCATGCGCGCCTGCTTGATGTCCTCTTCGGTGATATCCGTCGATTCGCCGTGCTTGACCTGGGTGATGACCGCAAGGCCCAGGGCGAAGAAGATCGCGCAGAACAGGAACATGAAGTTGTAGTCCTCGTTGAACAGGCCGATCACAAGGCCGCAGAGAATCGGGCCGGTGACCGAGGCGGACATGGTGGCGGTATAATAGTAGCCGGTGAAGGTGCCCACGTAGTCTCTGCCGCCGATGGCGAGCACCAGGGGCAGGGTGTTGATGTTGACGCAGCCCACCGCGGCGCCGCCGACGACCAGCGCGACCCAAAGGGCGATCCAGGTGAACTTGTTGACGCTGCCGTCTTCATTGGTCTTGAGCAGCTGGGAGATCGTCAGATAAACGGCGAACATGGCGACAATGGCGACAAGGCCGATAATAATGGTCTTTTTTCTGCCGAGCTTTCGTCCCATGATCCCCGCGGGAATGCCGAACGCCGCGAGGGACACGGCAAAGACCGCCATCATCAGCGTCGAGTAGATCGGGGCGACATGCAGGGTCGTGTTCGCGAAGTTCGTGAAGTTGGGGATGATCGCTTCCGTGGCGTTGTTGATCAGGAACAGCGCCGCAAGCATGATCAGAAGGCTGCGTTTTTCTTCCTTTGAAATCGGAAGATTTTTGATCTTGATCTTTTCCTGTTTTTCCTCTTTGCCGGATGCTGCGGCGTCCGCGTTGGCGGAGAGGTCATGCTGCTTGTTTTTCTTATAGAAGAAGTAAAGCACGACGATGCACAGCAGCGCAATCACCGCGGTGACGACAAAGACCGGCGTGTAGTTGACGTGCTGGGGTTGACCGTTCTTCAGAATCAGGTTGCCTGCCCCGTCAACGATCTCGCCCAGATCGTTTGTCTTCGCCTTCAGCGCGGCGCTGAGCTCCTTCATGCCCAGCAGGCCGACCGCCGCGGCGGAGATGGAGCCCACCACGAAGCCGACCATCTGGCCGATGCCGCCCATGATGTTGATCACCGCGTTCGCGTCGCTCTGCAGGGCGGAGGGCGTGAAGTCCGGCATCAGCGAAACCACGGGGGAACGCCATACGGACATCAGGAAGTTGAAGCACACGATCACGCACATCATCAGCAGGATGCTCAGGCCCACGGCGCGGATGGTCGCCGCCACGGGGACGAAGCAGAAGAACAGCGCGCAGATGGGCATGCAGATCAGGATGTAGGGCATGCGTTTGCCGAGTTTTGAACGGGTCCGGTCGCTCTTCTTGCCGAAGAAGGGCTGGAAGATGACGCCGAAGATGTTGTCGATGGTCATGATCGCGTTCACGATCAGCGCGACGGAGATCCAGCTCATCCACGGATGGGACGAAATGAACTGCGCAAAGGCGGAATCGCCGGCGAAAACCTCTGTCAGCTTGCCGCGCAGGATCACGGGGACGAAGGAATTATAGACCGACCACAGCAGCATACACGCCATGAAACCGAAGCCGATCAGCGTCGTTCTGCCGTAATTAAGCTTCATGCCGCCGGAGGCGGCGGTTTTTTTGTTTGCCATATTCAACGCTCCAAATACTGTTATTTGTTTCTATTGTAACAGCTCAGACGCTGTTTTTCAAGTGAAAAGTAAATGAAAAACCGGGGATGTATGATTCGTTTTACCGGTTCTCCGCGAATTTGCATACGCCGATGCACACGCCGGTCCAGAGCGCCTGAAGAAGGAACAGGAAAAAGCCGGAGACCGTCGACGCGGAACCGAACAGGAACAGCGCCGCGATCAGCAGCGCGCCCAGGGCAAGACAGGCGAGATTCAGCGTCCGGATCAGCTGGAAGGCGTTTTGCAGCTTGACCGCCGTGACCTGCAGGCGCAGCACGGCGCGAAGGCCCTTCCCTGCGGTGAACGGGCAGGTGCCCGCGTCGGGGATCGCCTCGGTGCGGCAGAGCTTGAAGTAATTCGCCGCGTCCGGGCTGATGACCTTCACCGAGCCGCCGCGCAGGCCCAGCTGGTGCTCTGTAAACGATTCGTTGATGTTCTGGTCTGTCGAATGCAGAAGCAGGGTGTAGCAGTGTCGGGAGAGGAAGTTGAGATCCCTTGCGGTCCCTTTGTCGAGCTTGTAGCTGACCAGGAACATGGCCGCTACGGTTCCCGCCACCGCCAGATAGAGAATGCGGCGGTCCGGGTTGGAGTTGATATACTGCTTTTCCTTGTCGCCGGTCAGCACCTCGATGTTGTGGTTGTTCATCATCTGGCGGCCGCCCAGCAGGACTTTCTTTTCACCGATCCAGCCGGACAGGCCCTGCTTGTCTTCATAGATCAGGGTTTCCACCTTCGGCAGCAGATCCGTCTCCCCGCCGATCACCTTTGTGAAGATGCCGCCCAGCGGGCTTTCCGAGCCCAGCAGCATTGCCGCGGCGTAAACGATGGCGTCGAACTCGCTGAAGCCGTTGAAGCCCCGCATGCCGAGAATATCGGTGGCGTCGGCGTCAAACAGATCCGCCGCGTCGTAGATGATCGCGTTGTTTGCCGCAAAGGAGCGGGCGGAGGCGTAATTGGGAATCACGCCGCGGCTTTTTTCCAGCCTTGCGTTGCTGTTGTTCAGCATGATCCGCAGCGCGAAGGTCGCGGGCAGAGGCGCGGATACGGTGACAAGCGCCGCGAAGGCGGTGAACTTCG
>CACYHJ010000056.1:0-10130 GCA_902774165.1 Oscillospiraceae bacterium | reverse complement strand
AGGCAGATCGGCAGAACCTTCGTGTTCTGCCGCGCGGCGGGGTCGTCGGTCAGCATGGCGTTGATATAGCTGTCAATAAAACCGGTCCGGAAGGCGTAGCCGATGCGCGCGTCCTTCGCCAGCAGCCCGCTGCCGATGCGCTCACTGCGGTGCGGGTCGCGGATCGAACCCACCGCCCGTTTTTCTTTCTTTGAAATCAGAACCTTAAACCCTGCCGCCGTTCTGGTCAGCGTGACCAGCCGGATGACGCCTGCCGCAAAGGTGATCGTCAGCGCCGCGGCGTTGTAGGTCCTGCAGGGGGCGAACAGCTTGTCCGGCGCGGTGAACAGCACGAGGTTCTGGATCAGCACCGCCGCCCACATGGCAAGAATCGCCGCGTCCGCGCCGAAGATTTTCCGTTTGAGCAGCTTGACCGCGCCGAAATATTCCTTGACCATAGCGGCTGCGCCGACGAGGAACAGCAGCAGAAGCACGGTCAGATAGACGGAGGCGTTTGAGCCGAAGATCGTCAGCCCCTCGTCGGCGGTGACGCCGGCGATCAGGGTGATGATCAGCGAGGCGAGCATGCACAGGCCGCAGACCGCAAGCCGGATCAGGAAAAATTTCTTTTCCTTATATAAGAAGGTTTTGATCTGCGCGATGTTGTCCGCGCTGGTGTATTCGGGATATTCCAGAATTTCCGGCGACGTGCGGAGCTCTTCCGCGGCGCGTTCATCGGCACCCTTTTTCTTTCTTTTTAAGCCGCCGGTCGGCTGATTGCCGTGTTTTTTGTTTGCCTGCGGTTTCTTTTTGCCCTTCGGCGCGTCGGTCTTTTCGTCTTCCGGCGCCTCCTGCGGTCCGGCTTCCTGTCCGGCGTCCGCAGTCTCCTGCGGCGGTTCTTCCCGTACCGGCTCTTCGGTCTTGACGATTTCGGTCATAATCGTTTTGTCTGAGACCGGTTCCTTTTCCGGCTGCGGCGCTGCGGGAGGGGCTTTGATAAACTTCCTCGTACGGCCGTCTGCAGGCGTGTCGTCTTCTTCCGGGGCGGCGGGCTCGTCGAATTTCGACCCTTCCGCCGGGCCGGCGCCCGGGTCGGAATGCTCGACCTGCACCGGGCGGATCTGATGCTCCACGTCGTCCCGCGTCTCGGGGACGGGATCCATTTCCCCGCTTTTGTCCTGCGCGGGAACCGAAAAGAGCTTCACATCCTCCTCAAGCTCAAAGGGGGAGCGCATCGCGCCGCCGCTTTTTTTTACGCGGACGCCTTCCGGGGCGCTTTTTTCCGCCTCCGAGGCGCTGCGTTCGCTGCGTCTGATGAACTTTGCCATCGTTTAACCTCCTTTGACCGTTCTTGCTTTGGATATTTCAAACATCAGGATGCCTCCCGCCACGGAGGCGTTCAGGGAATTGATCTTTCCCTTCATGGGAATGGAAACCACGGCGTCGGCGTTTTCTTTCATCAGACGGCTGACGCCTTTGCCCTCGGAGCCGATGATCAGCGCCGCCGGGCCGGAAAGGTCCGCCTCATAGTAGGGCGTGCCGTCCATGTCCGCCGCCCAGACCCATACGCCGCGTTCCTTCAGCTCCCTGACGGTGTTGTTCAGGTTCGTGACCCGCGCCACGGGCACGTATTCCAGCGCGCCCGCCGCCGCTTTTCCCGCCCAGGAGGAGAGGGAGACGCTGCGGTGCTCCGGGATGATGACGCCGTGAGCGCCCGCCGCCTCGGCGCTGCGGACGATCGCCCCTAAATTGTGAGGGTCCTCAAGCCCGTCGCAAAGGATGATGAACGGAGGCTCGCCGCGCTGCTCCGCCAGGGCGAAAATATCGTCCACCGACGCGTATTCGTGCGCCGCAGCGAAGAGGATCACGCCCTGGTGCCGGCCGCCGCCGCTGATCGCGTCGAGCTTCTTTGCGTCCGCTTCCTTCACGGGGACGCCTTTGTCGCGGCACATGGCGATCAGCTGGACGACGGAACCGCCCGCGCCCTTCGCCACCAGCATCCGGTCGACGGCCCTGCCGCCGGAAAGAGCTTCCCGAACGGCGTTGCGGCCGATAATAATATCGTTTTCAAAGGTTTTCTTTTGTTCTTCCATACTATAATTCACCTATTATTTATTATTTCTATTATATCCTGTCGGGGGAATGTTGTCAATATTCCGCAAAAAACAAAAATGATTCTTTATTATTGACAAGGGGATCGGTTCCTTTGTATAATATGAACGGAAGGTCGATCCGGACCGATCCGGATGAATCATAAGAACAGGAGCGTGTCCTATGTATACCTCGGAAAACGGAAAAATCTGGCTCGCCACCGGCAGCGAGCGCGTATATCTCGAGCCTGCGATGGCCAACCGCCACGGCATGATCGCCGGCGCCACCGGCACCGGCAAGACGGTCACGCTGAAGGTGGTCGCCGAATCGTTCAGCGAAATGGGCGTGCCCGTCTTTATCGCGGATATCAAGGGCGACGTTTCGGGCATGTGTCTGCCCGGCAGTGAGAATAAGCATATCCGCCGTTCCATCGACACCATGGGGATCGAGGATTTCAACTATACGTCTTTCCCGGTGCGGTTCTTTGACGTTTACGGCAGGCTCGGGCATCCCGTGCGCACCACCGTGTCGGACATGGGGCCGGAGCTGCTGTCGCGGCTGCTGGGGCTTAACGACGTGCAGAGCGGCGTTCTGCGCATCGTGTTCCGCATTGCCGACGAGCAGGGGCTTCTGCTGCTGGATCTCAAGGATCTGCGCTCCATGCTGCAGTATGTGGCGGATCATTCCTCGGAATATAAAATCAAATACGGCAACGTCTCCGCAACGAGCGTGGGGGCGATCCAGCGCGCGCTGCTGACGCTGGAGGACGAGGGCGGCAATATCTTTTTCGGCGAACCGATGCTGGAGATTGCCGACTGGTTCGACTGGGCGGAGGACGGCCGGGGCATGATGAATATCCTCGAATGCGCCGAGCTGTTCCAGCACCCGCTGCTTTACGGCACGTTCCTGCTGTGGATGCTCTCCGAGCTTTACGAGCTGCTGCCCGAGGCGGGCGACCTGGACAAGCCGAAAATCGCCTTTTTCTTTGACGAGGCGCATCTGCTGTTCAAGGACGCGCCCAAGGCGCTGCTCGAGAAGGTGGAGCAGATCGTGCGCCTGATCCGTTCAAAGGGCGTTTCCGTCTGGTTTATCACCCAGAACCCGATGGATATCCCCGAATCGGTCCTCGCGCAGATCGGCAACCGGGTGCAGCACGCGCTGCGGGCGTACACCCCCAACGAGCAGAAGGCAATCCGCGCCGCCGCGCAGTCGTTCCGCGTGAATCCGGCGTTTGACACCCAGACCGTCCTGCAGGAGCTGGCCACCGGCGAGGCGCTGGTCTCCGTGCTGGATGAAAAGGGCATTCCGGGAATCGTGCAGCGGGCCAATATCCTGCCCCCGAAGAGCTCCATGAACGCCGTCGAGCCCGCCGTGATCGGCACTGTGACGGCGAATTCGCCCCTGTTCGATAAATACGGCGTGATCGTGGACCGGGAGAGCGCCTATGAGGTTCTGAGCGCAGCCGCGGAGGAAGCCGAGCGGCAGGCGGAGGAAGAGACCAGAGCGAAAGAAGAGGAAAAACGCCGCATCGCCGAGGAAAAGGAAAAAGCCGCCGAGGAAAAGCGGCTTGCGGCGGAGGAAAGAAAAAGGGCCGCCGAACAGAAGGCGAAAGAGAAGGAAAAAGCCCAGAAAAAGGCCGCCGCAAAGAAAAAGACCTCCGCGCTGGAGAAGGCGACCTCTTCCGCCATGAACACCATCGGCAGAGAGGTCGGCAAACAGCTGGTGCGCGGCCTGTTCGGCACGCTGAAAAAATAACCCGCGCGGCGCAGCGACAGCGCCGCAAACCGGAGAAGACGCAAGAGGAAAAAGCCGGAGAAATTCATTCGGATCGGCATTTTCCTCTTGTTTTTTTTAAAGAAATAGTGTATAATCATAGGTATATATTAGTTTAAGCTTTTAATTAATTGAACAAAGGAGGAGAGAAAGATGAAAAACGGGATTAAAATTTCGGATTTGTTTGACCTTTCGCATACTGCGGCGAAACCGCTGCTTGAAAAATACGAATACCCCTGGCAGGCGCTGCCGGAGATCGAGTCGTTCCTCACGGCGCTTTGCGACGCGCTGCGTTCGACGGGGGAGTATGATTATCCCGCGCCGGACGTGGCGATCCACAAAACCGCGAAGATCCACCCTTCGGCAAATATCGCCGGTCCCTGCGTGATCGGCGCCGGGGCGGAGGTCCGGCCCTGCGCCTTCCTGCGCGGCAGCGTGCTGATCGGCGAGCGCTGTGTGATCGGCAATTCCTGTGAATTCAAGAACGCGATCATTTTTGACGACAGTCAGGTTCCCCATTTCAATTACGTGGGCGATTCCATCCTCGGTTACCATTCCCATATGGGCGCCGGGGCCGTCACCTCGAACGTGAAGGGGGACCGCTCGAATGTGGTGATCAAAAACGGGGATGAGAGATTTGAAACCGGACGGTATAAGGTCGGCGCGTTCCTCGGCGACCGGGCGGAGATCGGCTGCAACTGCGTCCTCAATCCGGGTGTGATCATCGGCAGAGAGACCCGCGTCTATCCGCTGACCATGGTCCGCGGCGTCATTCCCGCCCGTTCGATCTGTAAAGGCGCGGGGGAAGTGGTGGAGAAATACTGATTGATCGGGCTGCTTCGCAGCTCGCAAATCAGTATTTATCGGCAGTCGGCAGTCGGCAATCGGCAATCGTGCCTGCCAATTAGACGCTCAGCATAATATCTGAGATTGTCTTGTAAAATATACAGAATTGTAAATTTGACGATGGATGTAATATCAAAACAGCAGGCGTCAGATTTTTCAATACGATTTCCGGTCGGGCGTCAGCCCGAAAAATCAGAATTTATTTTAAGGAGAAATATTATGGCAAACTTATTCGGTACCGACGGGATCAGAGGCATCGCAAATAAAGACCTGACGCCGGAGCTGGCGCTGTCCGTGGGACGCGCGACCGCGACCGTGCTGACGGCAAACAGCCGCAATCATCCCAAATTCGTGGTGGGCTGCGACACCCGGCTTTCCTCGGGCATGCTGTCCTCCGCCGTCATTGCGGGGCTCTGCTCCGTGGGGGCGGACGTGATCGACCTGGGCGTGATCCCCACGCCGGCGGTGGCGTTCCTTGTGGGCAAATACAAGGCTGACGCGGGCATCATGATCTCCGCGTCCCACAACCCCTTTGAGTATAACGGCATCAAGGTTTTCAGCGGCGACGGCTACAAGCTGCCCGACGCGCTGGAGGAGGAGATCGAGAACATCATCGCCGGCAGCTCCAAGCGCCATGTGGACGTGCTTGCCGCCGACGTGGGCAAGGTGGAAAAGGGCGACAACGCGGTGCAGGATTATGTGAGCTACCTGAAAAGCACCGTTCCGTATTCTCTGGACGGCATGAAGATCGCCGTGGACTGCTCCAACGGTTCCGCGTCCATGACGGCGAAGAAGCTGTTCACCGAGCTGGGCGCCGAGTGCTTTATGCTCAACGACTGTCCGGACGGCATCAATATCAACAAAAACTGCGGTTCCACCCATCCCGAGGCGCTCTGCGCGTTCGTGAAGGAGCACGGCCTGGACGCGGGCGCGGCGTTTGACGGCGATGCGGACCGCTGCTTCTGTGTGGACGATCAGGGCTACCTGATCGACGGCGACAACATCATGGCGATCTGCGCCACGGATATGAAGATGCGCGGCAAGCTGCACAAGAATACCATCGTCGGCACCATCATGACAAACCTGGGCTTTGTGAAATTCTGCGAGGAGAACGACATTGATTTCATCGCCACGAAGGTCGGCGACCGTTATGTGCTGGAGCAGATGCTGCTGGAGGATTTCAGCCTCGGCGGCGAGCAGAGCGGGCATATTATTTTCCGTGATTTCGCCACCACCGGCGACGGCGAGCTGACCGCGATCCAGCTGCTCTCCCAGGTCCGGCGCACCGGCAAGAAGCTCTCGGAGCTGTCCGGCTGCATGACGAAATTCCCGCAGTGCATGATCAACGTCACCGTCAGCCCCGAAGGGAAGCTTGCCTATTATACCGACCCGAAAATCAAGCGCGCGCAGGAAGCGGCGCGCGAAAAGCTGGGCGACGACGGCCGCCTCGTGCTGCGCGCCTCCGGCACCGAGCCGCTGATCCGCGTGATGACCGAGCATAAGGACACCCGCGTCGCGGAGGCCGTGGCTGCGGAGCTTGCGGACGTGGTGCGCGACCGGCTTTCCTCGCTTTGAATCTCATTTGATGATTGTATCTATAAAAAATCCCGCCGACGGAAACCGCGGCGGGAATCGCGCAGAAACGAACAAAACGCCGGGCGACCCCGGCGTTTTGCGTTTTACAGTTCGATTTCGTTGAGCAGGTCGCGAAGGCTTTTCAGCTCGTCGGCGGTGAAAGAAAGACCTTTGCCCATCTTCTCTTTCCCCGGCGCCCAGTCGCGGATGTCATACTTGGGATCTCTCCCGTTCCAGCTGACCATGTTGAGCTCTCTTGCCCAGCCGCCGTTGCCCTCGGAGATCACACCGATCTCCTTCGTGACTTCATAGCTGAATTCCGGCATTGCATTTCCCTCCTTTTCGTTGTTAGTTATTCATTGTTCGTTGTTTGTTGCCGGTTGTTGGTTATTTGTTCCGGTCACACCTTGATCCCGGTGTCGCCCAGGTCGTCCGTACGGTATTTTTCAATCGCGGGGCGGGCGAACAGGTTTACCATCTCCTCGGTCTGCATCGGGGCGCAGCCGACGAAATTCGCCGGATCCATCATCCGGTTCAGCTCCTCGAGCGTTACGCCGAAGGCTTCGTCCGCCGCGATCCGCTCCAGCAGGTCGCAGTCCGCGCCGTCCTCCTTGACGCGCTTTGCGCTGGCCTGGGAGTGCTGACGGATCTTCTCGTGCAGCTCCTGCCGGTCTCCGCCGCGCTTGACCGCGTCCATCAGGATGTTTTCCGTCGCCATGAACGGCAGCTCGGCGCGCAGATGCTTTTCGATCATTTTCGGGTAGACCACAAGCCCGCCGGTGACGTTGAGATAAAGATTCAGGATCGCGTCCACCGCAAGGAACGCCTCGGATACGCTGATGCGCTTGTTTGCCGAATCGTCCAGCGTGCGTTCAAGCCATTGGGTCGAGGCGGTCATCGCGGGGTTGATCATGTCCGCGCAGACGTACCGGGCGAGGGAGCAGATGCGCTCGCTGCGCATGGGGTTGCGCTTGTATGCCATCGCCGAGGAGCCGATCTGGTTTTTTTCAAAGGGCTCTTCCATCTCTTTCATATGCTGCAGCAGCCGCAGGTCCGTCGCGAATTTCGCGGCGCTCTGGGCGACGCCCGCCAGCACGGCGAGGTAATCGGAATCCACCTTGCGGGAATAGGTCTGCCCGGAAACGGGGTAGCAGCCGGGGAAGCCCGTTTTTTCCGCGATGAGGCCGTCCAGCCGCTTCACTTTTTCGTAATCGCCGTCGAACAGCTCAAGAAAGCTCGCCTGCGTGCCGGTGGTGCCCTTGGAGCCGAGCAGCTTCGTTTTGCTCAGCGTGAACTCGATGTTTTCAAGATCCAGCAGCAGCTCGTTGATCCACAGCGTCGCGCGCTTGCCGACGGTGGTCGGCTGCGCCGGCTGAAAATGCGTAAAGGCGAGACAGGGCAGATCCTTGTGTTTCAACGCGAAATCGCAGAGATTCCCGATCACGCCCGCGACTTTTTTCGCCACAAGACGCAGCGCCTCCCGCATGATGATCAGGTCGGTGTTGTCGCCGACGTAACAGGAGGTGGCGCCCAGATGGATGATCGGCTTTGCCTTCGGGCAGGCCTCGCCGAAGGTCAGCACGTGCGCCATCACGTCGTGCCGGCGGATTTTTTCGTGCTCCGCCGCGCGGGCGTAGTCGATGTCGTGGATGTGCGCCTTCATCTCGTCGATCTGTTCCTGTGTGATTTCCAGTCCCAGTTCCTTTTCCGCCTCGGCAAGGGCGATCCACAGTCTGCGCCAGGTGGAAAATTTCATATCCGCCGAAAAAAGATACTGCATCTGCTGCGAGGCGTATCTCGTTGACAGCGGTGAAACGTAACCGTCAGTCATAAGGTCATCCTACTCTTATATAATATTTTATTTTATAATAACAAATGTTTTTGATAAAATCAAGTATTGTTTCAAAGATAGGGTGGAAATTGCCGAAAAAATGTGTTATTATATAATGAAAACAGTGATGCGGAGGTCATGCTATGGCGGTTATAATAGACGGGAAAGCGGTTTCCGCCGCGGTCCGGACAGAGATCAGGCAGGAGGCTGCGGCGATCGCGGCACAGGGAAGGGCGCCGTCGCTGGCGGTGATCATCGTCGGCGAAGACCCTGCGTCGAAGGTCTATGTGCGCAATAAGCATAAGGCCTGCGCGGAGTGCGGCATCACGTCCTTTCAGCACGAGCTGCCCGCCGACACAACGCAGGAGCAGCTGCTTGCCCTGATCGAACAGCTCAACGCCGACCCTGCGGTGGACGGAATCCTCTGTCAGCTTCCTCTTCCGGGTCATCTGGACGAGCAGGCGGTCATCGACGCGATCGCGCCGGACAAGGACGTGGACGCGTTCCATCCGCAGAATACCGGGCGGATCATGACCGGAGATTACGCCTTTCTGCCCTGCACGCCCGCCGGGATCATGGAGCTTCTGCGTCGGTATGAGATCCCTGTCGCCGGCAAACGCGCCGTAGTGATCGGCAGAAGCAATATCGTCGGCAAGCCGATGGCGCTGCTGCTGATCAACGCCTCCGCCACCGTCACCGTCTGCAACTCGCAAACGCCGGAGCTCGCCGCCGTGACCCGGCAGGCGGACCTGCTGGTTGCCGCTGTCGGCAGGCCGGATTTCGTCACCGCCGACATGGTCAGACCCGGCGCCGTTGTGATCGACGTGGGCATCAACCGCCGTGAGGACGGAACGCTGTGCGGCGACGTGCGGTTCGACGAGGTCGCGCCGATCGCCTCCCACATTACGCCGGTACCCGGCGGCGTCGGCCCCATGACCATCACCATGCTTTTGAAAAACACCCTCACCGCCGCGCGGAAGCATATGAGATAAGGAGCAGACAGAGATGAAAATCGGAATTGTTATCGCGGACGAATACGAGTATATCCCCTTCAAACAGTACGCGCTGACCAAAAACTGCACGGAGCAGCCCTTTCACGGCAGAGAGAGCCTTTCTTATTGCGAGAACGGCAAAGAGGTGGTCGCCGTGCAGTGCGGCATCGGCAAGGTGAACGCGGCGACGGCGGCGGCGTTCCTGATCGCCGAGGGCTGCGGGGTGATTCTCAGCGCGGGGCTTTCCGGCGCGATCCGCGGGCTGCGGCGCGGGGATATGATCGCCGCCCGGCAGTATGTGGAGTGCGATTTCGATCTGACCGCCATCGGCAGGGCACTGGGCGAGAAGCCCGGGCAGGAGTATATCTATCAGGCGGACGAGCGTCTTCTGAAAATCGCCATGGACCTTGACGGAATGAAAAGCGTTGCCGTCGGGACCGGGGACCTGTTCCTGTCGGATAAGGAAAAAAGCGCTCTGTATGCCGAAACCTTCGGCATTCAGGCCTTTGATATGGAGACCGCGGCGGAGGCGTCGGTGTGCTTCTTCGACCGGATCCCGTTCCTTGCGATCCGCAAGATCAGCGACGACGCGGACGATGCCGCCACCACGGATTATACCGAGATGAACGACCGGAAGGATGCGGATCTGACCGAGGCGCTGGCGAAAATCATCGCCCGGATATAACCGAACGGGAAGACGTGCTTTCGGCCGAGATTTTCCCGCTTGTCAAACTTTTTTCGGAAAAACCTATTGACAAAAACCGTTCGATATAATATAATGCTTTTTGTTGCAAAGCCTTGGCGGCATAGCTCAGCTGGCTAGAGCACTCGGTTCATACCCGAGGTGTCGTAGGTTCAAGTCCCACTGCCGCTACCACTTTTGCAAAGCCGTCCCAATAGGGACGGCAAGAACGGCCCGGTGGTCAAGCGGCTAAGACACCGCCCTTTCACGGCGGTAACACGAGTTCGATTCTCGTCCGGGTCACCAGCAAAAGCCCTCGTCGGAAGACGAGGGCTTTTGCAATGATATTCGTCCTACGGAC
>CACYHJ010000055.1 GCA_902774165.1 Oscillospiraceae bacterium | reverse complement strand
CTTCTGCCTTCGGCAGAGATCTCCACCGGAGATCCGCTTCTCGCCTGCCGGCTCGGTCGGCGCTTCTGCCTTCGGCAGAGATCTCCACCGGAGATCCGCGCCCCCATACCCCATTTATTATATTTGAAAATTTACACAAAGGGCTTGATTATTTTTCTGTTTTTCATTTAACAGCATCTATAATCAAGTCGCGTCAGCGACCTCCTTATCTCCGAACTCCGAACTCTACAACCCCGAATTTGTCTCCATTCTCCAAGCCCTGCACAGCGCCGAAGCAGACAGGGCGCGGATTTCCGAAATGCGCCACATCATAATTGTCACTTGAAATTTCGTAAGCGAATATGCTATATTTTTATTAAAGACACAAGCGGCGATCCGCACGGTCTCGCCGCGGTCGGTCTCCCGATACGAAACGCACCCCAGAAAGGAAGATGCGAAATGAAAAAAACAGTTGCGATACTCCTGACGGTCGTAATGCTTCTGAGCCTTGCGCCGGTCCCGGAGCTTGCGAGGCTCGGGCTCCCGGCGTTCCCGATCCGAGCAAATGCGTTGAGCAGCGGCGCCTGCGGCGCGAACGTCAGCTGGACGCTGGACGACGAGGGCACGCTGACGATCTCCGGCACGGGAGCGATGACCGATTACGAGCAGACGGGCGAAAACATATCCCCGTTCAACGCCTCGGCGAAGGTCAAAAAGCTCGTGATCGGAAGCGGCGTGACGAGCGTCGGCAATTGCGCGTTTTATAAATGCGCCGCTCTGACGGATGCGACACTCCCGGACAGTCTGACCAAGCTCGGCGACCGCGCATTTTTCGGGTGTACTGCGCTGGAAAAATTCACGGTTCCCGCCGGGGTGACAAGCATCGGCGCGCACACGCTCCGGGGCTGCAGCGCGCTTGTCAGCGTGACGATCCCGAAAAAAACGAAGTCCGTCGGCGCGTACGCGTTTTACGGCACCGCGCTGAAGGACGTATATTACGGCGGCGACGCGTTGGACCGCAGCGGCATGACCGTGGGCGGCAACAATACGCCCTTTAACGACGCGACCTTCCATTACGCCAAGGGCAAATGCGGCGCGAACCTGAATTTCGAGATCGGCGGCGACGGCACGCTGACGATCAGCGGCACGGGTCCGATGACGGATTATATCAACCTAGCGGAATTTCCCGGCAGCACTTCTCCGTTTTCCGGCGACGACAGGATCACAAAGCTTGTGTTCAGCGGCGGGACGACCGTCGGCAGTTACGCGTTCCGGAACTGCGGCAAGCTTGCGAAGGCGACGATCCCGGACAATATAAAGCAGATCGGAGCCAACGCGTTCTTCGGCTGCGGGGCGCTGACGGATATCACGATCCGCGACGGCGTGACCAAGATCGGCGACTGCGCGTTTTCGGAATGCACGGCGCTTCAAAGCGTGACGATCCCCGGCAGCGTGAGCGGCGTGGACGCGCTCGGCAAACGTGTGTTTCTGTATTGTACGGCGCTGAAGACCGCAACGCTCCAAAGCGGCGTCTCCCGCGTCGCCGACGGCATGTTCAGCGACTGTCAGGCGCTGGAGACCGTGACGCTCCCCGAAAGCGTGACCGTCATCGGCGCCTCCGCGTTCTACGGCTGCACGGAGCTGACGGAGATCGTGATCCCCGAAAACGTAACGGAGATCGGTCCCTCGGCGTTCGCCTCCTGTTCGACTCTTATGAAGCTGACGATCCCGGATCGGGTCGCTTCCCTCGGCGCGAATGCGTTTCAGGATTGCAAATGGCTGAAACGCATTACGCTCCCCGGCAGTCTGACGGGCGTCGAGAATTGCCTGTTCTCGGGCTGTGAGGATCTGGAGGAGATCGTGATCCCGGAAAAGGTGACCTCGATCGGCGCCTCCGCTTTCTACGGCTGCGGCGCGATGCAGACCGTAACGATCCCGCAGAGCGTAACGAAGATCCACGACTACGCGTTCTACGGCTGCGGCGCTCTGAAATACGTTTATTACACCGGCACCGCCGGGGATTGGGACGAGCTCAGAGACGGCGTCCAGATCGGCGACGGCAACGATGATCTGACCAACGCGCGTCTGTTCTCTTATAATATCGGCAATAACCTCACCTGTACACTGTCGGAAGACGGCACCCTCACGATCTGCGGCACGGGACCGATGAAGGACTTTGACAGTCTCGAGGAATACCCCTACAGCACGTCCCCCTTTGCCGGCAACGACAGGATCAAAAAGCTCGTGATCGAAGACGGCGTGACGAACGTCGGCAACCGCGCGTTCCGCGGCTGCCGCAAGCTCAAGGAAGCCGAGATCGCGGACAGCGTGCGGACGATCGGCGACGGCGCGTTCACGGCGTGCGAATCGCTGGAGGAATTCACGATCCCCGACGGCGTGACCGCGATCGGCGACTCCGCCTTCTCAACATGCTACGCGCTGAAAAAAGTCGTCATCCCTTCAAGCGTGACGACCATCGGTAAAGAGGCGTTTTACGATTGTTTCGAGTTGACGGATGCCGCGCTTCCCGCAGCCCTGACCGAGATCGGCAAAAAGGCGTTCTGCGAATGCCACGAGCTGACGGAAGCCGCGCTTCCCGCAGCCCTGACCGAGATCGGCGACGGCGCGTTCGCTTTCTGCGAAAAACTGACGCAGGTCGTGATCCCCGACGGTATGACCGCGATCGGCCCGGAGGTGTTCGTCGGCTGCGCCGCGCTGACGGACGTGACGATCCCCGACAGCGTAACGGTCATCGGTGAATACGCGTTCAGCGACTGCACGGCGCTGAAGGGGATCACGATCCCCGGCACGGCGACCGAGATCGGCGCACTCGCGTTTTCAGGCTGTACGGCGCTGAAGCAGATCAGGCTCCCCGAGGGCCTGACGACGATCGGCAACAGCGCGTTTGCGGACTGCGCGGCGCTGAAGGACGTGACGATCCCGAACAGCGTCACGACGATCGACGCTTTCGCATTTCAGGACTGCGCGGCGCTGACGGAAATCGCACTCCCGACCGGCATCACAAATCTCGGGGAGAGCGTTTTCGACGGCTGCGCCGCGCTGCAAAGCGTGACGATCCCCGGGAATGTGACCGAAATCGGGTATTCTGCCTTCAGAGGCTGCGCCGCTCTGAAAAGCGTGACGATCCCCGAGAAGGTGACCGGGATACAGAATTCCGCCTTCCTCGACTGCGATGCGCTCGAAGCGGTCTACTACGGCGGCGAACAGTCGGGATGGGAAAACGACGTTTCGATCGGGTACGACAACGATCCGCTTTCCGGCGCGAGGATGTACTTCGCACGGGGCAAATGCGGCGACAACGCGACGTATACGCTCGGCGGGGACGGCACGCTGACGATCTCCGGGACGGGCGCGACGGCCGACCGGACGGCGCAAAGCGACTATCCCTACAGCGATTCGCCCTTTGCGGGGAATGAAAAGATCCGGAAGATCGTGATCGAAGACGGCGTGACGGGCGTGGGCGACAACACCTTCGTCTCCTGCCCGGCGCTTGAGGCGGTGATGCTGCCGGAGAGTATCGAAAAGATCGGCGACGGCGCGTTCCGCGCCTGCGGCGCGCTTGCGGACGCATATTACGAAGGCACGGCGCAGGAATGGGGCGCGATCCCGGTCGGCAATGATAACGAAGCGCTGACCGGCGCGGCGATGCATTACGGCAAGATCCCGTTCACCGTGACCTACGACGCGAACGGCGGCAAAAAAGCGCCCGCCGCCCAGACGGCGGCAGGCAGCCTGACGCTGACCGACGCAAAGCCGAAAAAAACGCTGAAGCTGACGCTGGACGCAAACGGCGGCGAGGTCTCCGAAACGACGAAGACATACAGCGTGACCTTCACGGGCTGGAACACCGCGGCGGACGGCTCCGGCACGGCGTACGCCCCCGGCGAGGCATACATCGGCACGGCGGACGTGACGCTTTACGCGCAGTGGACGAACCCGACCTTCGGCGCTCTGCCGACGCCGACGCGAAGCGGATATCTCTTCCTCGGCTGGTACACCAAAGCAAAGGGCGGCGTGAAGATCTCCGCGAACACGGAACTGACCGCCGACCAGACGATCTGGGCGCACTACAAGAAAGACCACGTCCACGAATACATACAAAAATTCGACGAGGACAATCACTGGCGGGAATGCGTCTGCGGCGATATCATCGACATGGAAGCGCATACTTTCGGCGACTGGATCGTCGACCGGGAACCGACCGCGGCGGAGAACGGAGAAAAGCACCGTTCCTGCACCGTTTGCGGTTACGCCGATACGGAGCCCATCCCCGCGACGGGCGAGACCGAGACGACCGCGCCCGCGCCGACCGGTCCCACGCAGCCGTCCGAACCCGAAACGACCTCGCCTGCGCCGACCGGTCCCACGCAGCCGTCCGAACCCGAGATGACCGAACCTGCGCCGACCGGTCCCACGCAGCCGTCCGAGCCCGAGACGACCGAACCTGCGCCGACCGGCCCCACGCAGCCGTCCGAACCCGAGACGACCGCGCCTGCGCCGACCGGCCCCACGCAGCCGTCCGAACCTGAGACGACCGCGCCCGCGCCGACCGGTCCCACGCAGCCCTCGGAACCCGGCACGACGGAGCCCGGCGCCGCCGGAATCCGCTCCTGCGATGAGAGTAAAGCCCGCGTCGACGGCGAACAGAAAACAGTTTTCACCCTGTCCGGGAATACCGAGCAGACGCTGAAGGACCTGCTCGGCGGCAGCGTCGCCATCACCGATAAAAACGGCGAAGCGATCCCCGCAGGAAAACCGGTCGGGACCGGCGCGCGCGTCACCGACGCAGACGGCACGGAGTATTCCGTCGTAGTCCCGATGGACGTCAACGGCGACGGCAGGGTCAATTCACAGGACGCGCGCATCATCCTCAGAACCGCTGCGAGACTCGAAACGCTTGAAGGCGTTTACCGGATCGCAGCCGACAGCGACGGCAACGGAAAAATCACATCCGCCGACGCGAGAATCGCGCTGCGCGTCGCGGCGAAACTCGATACCATCACGCTGCAGTGATCAGCGAAAACCGAAAATAGAATCCTCCGGACCTGCGATACGGGTTCCGGAGGATTCTTTCTTTTCAATTCTTATTATCTCACCGAGGCGGTCAGCGCGTCCATCGCGTCGACGATCACGCGCGCCTCGTTCGGGCCGACGGAGCCGTCCGCGCGGAATCGCAGCTCCCCTTCGTCCAGCGCCGCGGCAAACGGCAGCGAACAGCAGACGAGGATCAGCGCAAGCAAAACAGATATAAATTTTTTCATGATCCCTCCTTGACAACCGTCAGGTTGCCTGCGGAGACTCTGTACAATCTGACGAAAAAATCTACTGCGCAATCCGCACGCCCGAATTGTGCGGTGTTGCCTTATAACAATTTTCCGAACGCTTTTCAAGTCCAGAGCGAGGTGATGAACATTGCGCTCGCGTCCTTCGCTTTTTTGAAGCCGCAGGATTCGTAAAAACCCAATTCCTCATCGTAAGCGACGAGGACGATGCGCAGATAATCGCGGTAGGTCTCCTTTACCTTTTCGACGAGCGTTTTGCCGACGCCCACTCCCTGATATCCGGGACGCACAAGAAGATAATGAATATACGCCGTCATCACGCCGTCGTCCATGGCGCAAATCATGCCGACGAGCCGGTCGCCGTCCCACGCGGTATATACCGTCTCAAAGCCGCGCATCGCCTGAACGAGCTTTTCCGGGAAATGCCCCGAAGACCAGCCCACGGAGAGAAAGAGGTCCTGCAGCTCTTCTTTGTCGAAGTCGTGGGTACCTCTGTATGTCATGTCCATCCGTCAATCCTCCAGTATATTCTTCACCGGCGTACACTGATACAGTTTGTCAAACCCGAAGAACCGCGCGGCGTTTTCCGAAAGGAACGCCGCTTTTTCTGTTTCCGTCAGCTCCGTCGTTTTCAGCACGAAGTCAAAGCTCATTTTATAAGTGATCTCGGTCATGGTGCGGGGATAGTCGCTGCCCCACATGAGCTTTTCCATCCCGCAGATCTCCGCCGCCTCCCGGATCGCGCGGATCGCCGAGGGGTAAGGGTAAAACTCTTTGTGAAACAGCCAGGTGATGCCGCCGCTTTCGATATATACGTTTTTCTCCCGCGCCAGACGGATCTGCTCCTGCCAGCCGGGGCGGGTGACCATGCCGAAATGCCCGATCGCGATCTTTACCTCCGGGAATTGCCGGATGATCTCCCGCATCGACCCGGTCTGCGCGTCGCCGTCCGAGAGCTCCACGCCCACGAACAGCCCGTACTTCGCCGCCGTTTCAAACACGGCGGCGTATTTTGTCAGGTCCGTGTGCTTCATCCTTCCGGCGCAGAGTTTGATCCCGTCGAAGCCCTCGGTCTGGGGCGGCGTATCATCGTCAACGTAGGAGAGGATGCGGAACCGGTCCGGATACAGCGCCCGTGCCTCGCGAAGGCAGGCGTTCTGGTTGCCGTCGATGATCTCCTGCGTCACCACCGCGGCGGAAACGCCGGCGTAATCCATATTCGCGATCAGCATATCCGCGGTATTCGCGCCGTCGACCATATAGGGCGGCGTCATCTGCCGGATCTCGCCGCCGAAGTCGCTGCGCCCGCCGGTGAGCGAGCGCACGGGCCTGCCGCCCACGGTCCCGTTTTGTTTTTTCCATAAATGAACGTGCGCGTCGATAAGGGTCATAGTGAAGCACCAACCTTTTCATTTGTTAAAGGAGAAAGGAGAAAGCGGTGAAGTGACTTCCGCAACCGTTATTCTCCGATTTCAATCAGCAGTTTCGCCAGGGAGCCGTCGTTATGCGCCAGTTTTTCAAACGCCTCAGCGGCGCCGTCGATGGGATAAACGCCGCTGACCATTTTCAGCACGTCCGCCTTTCCGGCGGCGACGAGGTCGATCAGCTCCTCGAAATCCCGCGTAAAGGCGTTGCGGCTGCCGAAGACGTTCAGCTCCTTTTTCAACAGGATCGAATGCACGAAGGTCGTCTCCCGCTTGCCGTTGCCGATCAGCACAAGATCTGCGCCGTGCGCCGCCTCTTCGATGCAATTGAGGAACGTCTCGGGAGCGCCGCAGGCTTCCACGCACACGTCGAAGCCGTTGCCGTCGGTAAATCCGGCGCAGGCGCCGTGAAGGTCTTCCTCCCTGACGTTGACGGTCCGGTCCGCGCCGTATTCCGCGGCGAGCCGCAGACGGGCTTCCAGCAGGTCGGCGATCAGCACCCGCGCGCCCATCGCCTTTGCCTTGATCAGCGCGAACAGACCGATCGGCCCCGCGCCCATGATCAGAAGATTGTCGCCTTTTTTGACCCGCGCGCGGGAGAGGGCGTGGCAGCTGATCGAAAACGGCTCGATCAGCGCAAGCTCCTTTGCCGAGAGTCCCTTGCCGGGGATGATGCGCCCGACGGGCATTGTGATGTATTCCCGGAACGCGCCGTCCCGCTGCACGCCCATGGTCTGATTGTCATGGCAGGCGTTGACGATCCCGCGGCGGCAGGCGTAGCATTTCCCGCAGTTGAAATAGGGGTTGCAGGTGACGATATCGCCCGCCGTCAGCCCCCGGTCGTTCTCGGGAACCGAGACGATCTCAGCGCTGAATTCATGCCCCGGGATGCGCGGATAGGTGGTAAAGGGCTGGTTGCCGGTATAGCTTGCCACGTCCGCTCCGCAGATCCCGCCGTACAGCACCCGCAGCAGCGCCTCGCCGGGCTTCGGCTCCGGTCGTTCCGTTTCTGTAACGCGCACGATTCCCGGCGCGGTGATTTCAATGGTTTTCATTCTGAACACGCTCCGTTTCCCTGTGATTCCTCCCGGACTGCCTCGGCGTAAAGCACCGTGTTTCTGCCTGCCTCGGTGATGATCTCGTCGCAGGGCGTTTCTGCGATCAGCGACAGATCGCGGCGCTCGTCCAGCAGGTAGAGCCGCAGCGTTTTCGCGCCGGGGAAGACGAGCTTTACCGGGCGGGAATCTTTTTCATAATTCGATATCACGGCGGCGACGGTCGTTCCGTCCGTCGCCGCAGCGACGGCAAGATCCGTTTCGGCGGCATACTGCGCCTCTTCGCCGAGCGCGTACAGCTTGCCGAAGGCTTTCACCGCGTAGTATGCCCGTGAGGGTGTTTCCGTATGCCGCAGGAACAGCCCGCCGTAGGCCTGGTCCGGCTGCGCGTCGTAATAGCAGGCGACGTCCACGTCGTCCGTCTTTTGCAGGCGGCACATCACGTCCGCTGTGAAGGACGCGCCGGTCATATCCCGCATACGCTCAAACATATCCTTCCCCGCCCAGTTCCACTCGTCGAGGATCGCTTCCGTCTTTTCAAAACCCGCCTTGTCCAGTTTCTCTCTGCAGTACCGGGCGTGGGCGAGCACCTGCGCGGGGTCGGAGGAATAGATGTGCCATGAGAAGAAATCGAGGGGCGACGCGGTTTCGGGCGATTTGACGTATTCAAGAAAATCGTCGAACCATGTGATGAACGAACGGAAAAAATCGTCGGCGTTCTCGTCGAACGCGGCGTAGACCCCGCAGGAGGCGTAGCCGCCGACGCGGATGTCGGGAAATTCCCGTTTGAGCAGGTTTGCCGTCACGCGGTAAAGCTCAAAATACTCCGCCTGCGTTCCGGTCCACATGGGAGGATTTTCCGGCTCGTTCCAGATCTCCCAATACCGGATCCCGTAGTGAAAGCCGTCCGCCCAGCCTTCGTTGTAATGCCGGACGATGTTTGCGCAGATCCGCGCCCATTTCTCCGCGTCCTCCGGCGGGCGCACGTGCGCTTTGAGGTACCCGTGGTCGATCGTCTCGCCGAGACGGTAGAAGCTTTGAGCGCCGCAGGCGTCGATCTGCTTCAGATATTCGTCGGTAAACGTGAAATCATAGGACTTCGGGTCGTTCTCGTCGAGGTCCCAGATCGGGAAAATATTGCGCACGTCCACAAATTTTCCGCCGCCCAGCGTCCCCTCGATATCATGAAGACGGCAGTAGGGGATATGAGCGTCTTCAAACAGTTTTTTCGCGTCGCGGCGGAAATTAAGGGTCACCGGGCCGCCGTTGACGCCGTTCAGCGGGCGGATCGGACGACCGTTTTTCGTATGGTTCACAGTGATGAGATCCATGGGTTCACTCCGTTCTGTCGATATACCTTTCGTTCCAGACCACCGCGGTTTTCAGCGGCGCGCCCGGGGCGTATATTTTATTCTCGTAAGACCCGATGGGGTCGGCGGTGAATTCGTCCTTGTCAATCAGCTCCGTCAGCGTGTCGAAGCGGCTCTCGCAGAGGATGCGGATCGCCTTCTCCATATGCGCCTGCGTGAAATTGATCGACGCCATGATCACATGATTCTCAAAGCCGAACGGCATGGTGTCAAAGGTGATCTGCGGCCCCAGAGAGAAGCTGTTGTAGATGCCGTTGCAGGCGAGGACTTTTTCTTTGAATGCGACGCGGTGCTCGACCTGCGTGCCGGAGGCGCCGACGAAGACGCTCGCCCTTCCGCCCAACGCCCGGAGGATGGCTGCGGCGGTCTCCTGTTCGGAGAGCCCGTTCACACAGAGATAATCACAGCGCAGCTCTTCCCGCACAAACGCCGCTTTCTTGCTCTCCGGTGCGCTGCGGGCGACAAAAAGGATCCGCGCATCGGGATGGTTCCGGCGGATCTGGTCCCCGATGAAAAGCCCCGTGGTGCCAAGCCCGAAGATCAGCGTGCGTTCAAACGTCGCCTCTGTCGCCGCTTTCCGCGCTTCCGCTTCGCCGCATTTCCGTTTCGCCATGATCACGCGGAAATTCTGCGCCTCGCCGATATCGCACATGCGCTCGTGCTGGAACACCGCGCAGGCGTAGGGGTCGGAGAACACCAGTTTTTTCGCAAGGGACAGGGGCAGCTTTTCGAGCCCCTCATGCTCCGGCGGCAGATGCAGCAGCATATCCGGGTGAAAATATCCCCTGTCGCAGAAAATGCCGTCCGCGCCGTCGCAGCCGTACTCAAAATAGGTCTCGTCCTCGGTGTAGCGGGTGGGGTCCGCGCTGTCGCCGCCCCGGATCAGCACGATGGCGAAGCGGTGCTCCGACGGGACCCACACCACGCCCTCGTGACCGTTGATCAGGCGATTTTCGCCGGCGGGAAATTTTGCCCCCAGCGCGCCCCGACGGCCCATGCGCATCAGCTCAAGGTCCGTGCCGCAGAAGCCGCAGAACACGGGGATCGCCTCGATCCCGCGCTTCTCCGGCTCGCCCCGCAGACGCTGCCGCGGCGGGTTGATCAGGTTCACCTCGCCGTAACGCAGCGGCAGGTCGGGGTCATTCTGAAAATAGGTGCCGTATGTCTTCATGGTGACGTTCTCCTTTTTATTCTCCGGGACGGAATTTCATCTCCTCGGTCAGCTCCAGAGCATCGACCGCCAGCCGGAATTTTGCCGGGCCGTCCGCCAGCGCCTGCGGGTTGTGAGCGTCGGAGCCGCAGTAGAACCGGCAGCCGCAGTCCCTCGCGATCCGCAGCGGCCGCAGAACCGTCTCCCGCTCCTTTTCTTTGAACGCGAAGTCCTCCGCGTTCAGCTCGATGCCGACGCCCTTTTCCGCCGCGACGGAAAACAGCCGGCGCAGCTCCTTCTCCGGCAGAAGCCGCAGCGCCTCAAGAAACATTTTTCGTTTCGGCGCGATCAGCGAGCAGACGGGGTGTGCGATCCCGATCTTGTGAAAGGGCAGGTCCATCGACAGCACCGCGTCCAGCCGCTCACACCAGAGCGCGGCGCGTTCGGCGGCGTTTTCTTTGCCGTCCACGGTGAAGCCGTTCATGTGCAGATGGGTGGTGGGGATGATGACGAAATCCAGCGCCTCGAACCGCTCGCGGGTGATCCCCAATGTCAGGTCCCGCCGCAGCTCGGTCTCGCAGCCGAACAGGAATTTCACGCCCTCCGCCTGCGGCAGGGGCAGCGACTGTCTGATATGCTCCGTATTCTGCGGGGCGTACCAATCGGACGCGCCGGGGATCGTCTCGTCCCAGTAATGGTCGGTGACGCAGATCAGGCCGAAGCCGTTGTCCTGCGCGTATTGTAAAATGTTCCGCGTCGTCTGCTGCGGGTGCTGCGAGCAGCTGGACAGATGGGTGTGGATGTGCAGGTCGTGGTCGATGGAATACTGCATTCTCTGTCTCCTTTCACGGATTCCGTCGCTGTCAATTCCCGGCTGGGGATCCGTCTGATCCTGAATATATTGTTGAATACGGGAAAGCGGACGCGCTCACAGCGTCACGCCGTCCTTGAAAATCGCGATCTCTCGGTCGCCGTTCCTCTCGTTCTTCGTCCGCTCTCCGCCGGCGATCCGCAGAATCTGCGCCCAGAGCTCGTCGGTGCCGCAGCGCATGGCGTCGCAGTCCAGCCAGTGGGGTTTCTTTTCAAACAGGGCGGTGTTGGTGGCGATCTTCACCGTCGGCACGGGCGCGCCCAGCGGCGTTCCCCGTCCGGTGGTGAACAGAATGATCTGGCAGCCCGCGGCGGTCAGGTTGGTGACGGCGACCGCGTCGTTGCCGGGGCCGTTGAGCAGGCTGAGACCCGGCGCAGCGACGAAATCCCCGTAGTCCAGCACGGCGGTCACCGGAGCGGAGCCGCCCTTTTGCACGCAGCCGAGGGATTTTTCCTCCAGCGTGGTGATGCCGCCGGCCTTGTTGCCGGGGGAGGGGTTTTCGCTCACCGGCTGGCCGTGGGCGATGAAATACGCCTTGTAACCGTTGATCAGCTTCACGGTTTTGTCGAACACGTCCCGGCTGACGCAGCGGTCCATCAGGATGCGCTCCGCGCCGAACATCTCCGGCACCTCGGTCAGGACGGCGCTGCCGCCCATAGCGGCGACGCGGTCGGCGATCCTGCCGACCAGCGGGTTTGCCGTAAGGCCTGAAAAACCGTCGCTGCCGCCGCATTTCAGCCCCAGCTTCAGCTTTGTGACCGGCACGCTTTGCCGCCGGTCCGCTGCGGCGATCTGCTGCAGCTCCCGCACGATCCGGACGCCCTGTGCGACCTCGTCGCCGCAGTCCTGCGCGTTGAGAAACCGGATGCGCCGGGGGTCGTGGTCGCCCAGAATCTGCCGCATGCCGTCAATCCCGTTGTTCTCGCAGCCAAGCCCCAGCACCAGCACGCCGCCGGCGTTGGGATGCCGGATCAGCCCCCGCAAAACCAGCTTCGTCCGCTCGTGGTCCCCGCCCAGCTGGCTGCAGCCGTAAGGGTGCGGAAAACAGAGCGCGCCGGTCTCTTCCGCGATTTTCCGGGCGGTGTTGTTCACGCAGCCGACGGTATTGACGATCCAGACGTCGTTTCTTACGCCGACGCCGCCGTCCGGGCGGATGAAGCCGGAAAAGAAATCCGGCGGGACCGTCTCCTGCCCGAAGGCGGCGGGATGGTATTCATAAGTTTCCTCCCTGCAGAGCGCGGTTGTCAGGTTCTGCGTGTGAACGTGTTCCCCTTTTGCGATCGCCCGCGTCGCTTTTCCGATGGGGAACCCGTATTTGATCACCGGTTCCCCCGCCGCAATGTCCCGGCGGGCGTATTTCTGCCCGTTTCGGGCGTCGACCTCCACGTTGTCCCCCGGGTGAATTACAATATGCTCCATCGGATCGCCTCCCGCGCGTCTCTGCGCAGAATTTCCCCACATTCCTCCACGGCGGGCAGGAACGAAGAAAGGTCCCTGCCCCACAGGGCGGTGTTTTTCAGGATCGCCGCCGCGTCGTTCTCCCGGATGAACCGCGCCGCCTTCGGGTCGTCGGCGACCTCGTTGGTTTTGTAATATTCGATCAGCGCTGCGAGGGAAAGCGCGAATTCCTTCGGTACGGCGCCCTTTGCGGCGATGCAGTCCTCCGCCGTGGGCAGGACCCGCACCGTGAATTTTGACACGGAGTTCAGCGCGATGGATCTGAGCTTGTGATGCAGATAGGGGTTCTCGAAGCGCCGGGTCACCGCTTCCGCAAAGGCGCGGATCGCCTCGTCGTCCGGCAGGGTCGGCAGGATCCGTTTTGTCAGCACCCGTTCGATGAAGGGCCGCAGGTCCCGGTCGCCCATACAGTCCGCGACGGTCTCAAGCCCCGCCAGCAGGCCGGGGAACACCATCGAGGTGTGCAGCCCGTTCAGGATACGCACCTTCATTTTTTTATAGGGCGCGGCGTCCCGCGTCCAGATCACGTTGACGCCCGCTTTTTTCAGCGGGAGCTCTTGCTCGAAATCTCCCTCGATCACCCAAAGGTGATAGGGCTCGGCGGTGTCCAGCAGCGCGTCCTCCCCGCCGATTTCTTCAAAGAGCTCCGCCGCGTCCGCCGCCGGGAAGCCTGTGACGATGCGGTCCACCAGCGTGCTGCAGAAGACGTTTTCCTCTGCGACCCAGCGCCGGAACGGGTCCGGCAGATCCCAGAGACCGATATATTGTTCGACGCATTCCCGCAGCCGGACGCCGTTTTCGTCGATTAGCTCGCAGGGCAGCAGGAGAAACCCCGGCAGGCCGCAGCGGTACCGCTCGAACAGGAATCGCGTCAGCTTCCCCGGGAAGGACGCCGGCGGCGCGTCGTCGAACCGGCAGGTCTCATCAAAGGCGATGCCCGCCTCGGTGGTGTTGGAAATGATAATGCGCAGGTCCGCATTTTTCGCCAGCGTCAGGAATTCGTCGAAGGACCGGTAGGGATTGACCGCCCGCGTTACGGATGAAATCTCCCGCAGCTCGCGGACCTCGCCCGCTTCGCCGATGCCCCGCAGCAAAAGGTGGTACCGGCCGCTCTGCGCGTTGATTTTTCCCACCGCGGCGGAATCCGTCGGCGAGACGATCACCGCTTTTCCGTCGTACAGCCCCAGCCGGTTCATCCGGTCCAGGAAATCGTCGGCAAACGCCCGCAGAAAATTGCCGGTGCCGAACTGAAGAATGGTTTCCATAGTATATAACGCTCCTTTGTCTTGATCGGATCCGGAAGGATCATCCGGAAGTCTGCGTGCGCCGGATCAGCGCGACCCGGTTTTTCTTCAGAAGAAACGTCCCGTCCTCCGTTTTCCCGACGGGCGACAGGTCGTGTTGTTCATCCACGAGATACAGCGCGCCGAACGCGCCGCCGGTCAGCGTCACGGTCGTGTCCTCGCCCGTATTGGCCAGCATGACGGCGCCCTCGCCGTCTTCGCCGACGGCGGCAAGCGCATACACGCCCGGGGTATCGACAGACAGACGGACCTGTGTGCCGAGCGCATAAAGCTCGCCGAACGCTTTGAACGCGTAATAGACCGGCAGCGGCGTATAATTGAGCGGGTTAAACATGCCGCCGAAGCAGGATTCGTCGATCCGCGCGTCATAATAGCAGAGCAGGTCGGTTTTGGTGTTCTGCATGGTGAGCATCATTGCCGCCGCCTGCGCTGCCGCGTAGGCAGTGCCGCGATGTTCCAGCTGCCAGGCGTTGTTCCACTCGTTCAGATGCCGCTGAGCCCCGTCGTAGCCGTATTGTTTCAAAATGTGATCCACCGCTCCGGCAAGCAGCGCGGCGTCCTCGACGCTGCGGCAATGCATGGCGGGGTTGCCGTCGCCGTTGATGTAACAGTGCCAGGAGAAAAAATCCAGCGGACAGCCGCGGCTGCGGATATACTGAAAGAACTTTTCCGCGTACCGGACAAAATAGTAACGGTATGTTTCGCCGCGCGGCGCGACCCCGTCCAGACCGAACGCGGCGGGGTCCTGAAACACTCCGTCCAGCCCGCAGGAGGCGTAACCGCCAACCTTGATCGCGTCGCCGAAGCATTGTTTCAGATGCTTTGAGGCGACCTCGTACAGCCGGAAAAACTCAACGTCCGTGCCGCGCCACATTCCGCTGCCCGGTCCGTCCTCCGGCTCGTTCCAGATCTCCCAGTATTCGATCCCGAAATGGAATCCGTCGGCCCAGCCTTCATTGTAGTGGCGGATGATATGCTCGCAGATCCTCGCCCATTTGGCGTAGTCGGACGGCGGGAAAATGCGGTAGGCCCGGATCTCGAAAAAGTTTTCGATCGTCACGCCGAGACGGTAGATCGGCTTTACGTTGTTTTGCGCCATTGTTTTCAGCAGCTCGTCCGTAAAGCCGAAATCATAGGACGCGGGGTCGGATTCATCGGCGGAAAAATCCCGGAAAATGTTCGGGATATCCACATACATGAAGCCGCCGAACAGCCCGCCCACGTCGTGAAGCCGGGCGTAGGGAATATGCGCCTCGGTCAGATAATGCATATAATCGCCCGACATATGCGGAAACGGAGGCTGTCCCACCGCGTGCATCGCGCGGATTTTGCCGATCCGGTCGGAAAAATCAATGTTGACGGTCGTTTTCATCCTTCGGTTCCTTCCTTATGAAGGGCAACACCGCACAATTCGGGCGTGCGGATTGCGCAGTAGATTTTTTCGTCAGATTGTACAGAGTCTCCGCAGGCAACCTGACGGTTGTCAAGGAG
>CACYHJ010000054.1 GCA_902774165.1 Oscillospiraceae bacterium | reverse complement strand
ATTCGGGCGTGCGGATTGCGCAGTAGATTTTTTCGTCAGATTGTACAGAGTCTCCACAGGCAACCTGACGGTTGTCAAGGAGAATCTGTGCAAGATGACGGAACAAAGATGGGGCAAGACGCGCATTCGTATTTGTGCGGTGTTGCCTAAAGTCAATCGTTTCCCGAGGCGCTTCCGATCCGGGGCGCTTTTTTGCGCGGAAAACCGGAAAACGGGAACCCCGCCGGTTCCGGCGCTTCTGCGCGGACCGGGGCGGGATCCCCGTGATGATTTCTCTTTCTCAGTCGGCAAACATCGGGGTGGAAAGATACCGCTCACCGGTGTCGGGCAGCAGCGCGACGATGATCTTGCCCTTGTTCTCCGGGCGCTTCGCAAGCTCGGTCGCGGCAACGACCGCCGCGCCGGAGGAAATGCCCACCAGAAGGCCCTCGTTTCTTGCCAGCGCCCTGCCGGCGGCAAAGGCGTCCTCGTTCTCAACGGCGATGATCTCGTCATAGATCCCCGTGTTCAGCGTCTGGGGCACAAAGCCCGCGCCGATGCCCTGAATCTTGTGGGGGCCGGGGGTTCCCTTTGAGAGGACCGGAGAGCCCGCGGGCTCAACGGCGACCACCTTCACGTCCGGATTCTGCGATTTGAGATACTCGCCCACGCCGGAGACGGTGCCGCCGGTACCGACGCCCGCGACGAAGATATCAACCTTGCCGTCGGTATCGTTCCAGATCTCCGGGCCGGTCGAGGCCACGTGGGCCGCGGGGTTCGCGGCGTTGGTGAACTGGCTGGGGATAAAACTGCCCGGCGTCGCCGCGGCAAGCTCGCTCGCCTTCTCGATGGCGCCCTTCATGCCCTTCGCGCCCTCGGTAAGCACAAGCTCCGCGCCGTAGGCCTTCAGAAGATTGCGGCGCTCAACGCTCATGGTTTCCGGCATGGTGAGAATAATGCGGTACCCGCGGGCCGCCGCCACGGCCGCAAGGCCGATGCCGGTGTTGCCGCTGGTGGGCTCGATGATCACCGCGCCGGGCTTCAGCGCGCCCTTGGCCTCCGCGTCGTCCACCATGGCTTTGGCGATTCTGTCCTTGACGCTGCCGGCGGGGTTGAAATACTCCAGCTTGCCGTAGATCGTCGCCTCAAGATGATTGTTCTCAATATAGTTTGTCAGCTTCAGAAGCGGGGTGCCGCCGATGAGATCGGTAATTCTGTCATATGTTTTCATAAGTAAAATACTCCTCTTAATATCATATTTATTTCTGAATACGGGAAACGGGACACGGCGTGCGCCGACATCGCTCCCTGTAAAACGCCTTCAGCATCTGCGCCAGCTCCAATACCATAGAATACCTATCGGTTTTTAGGGTTATTATATCACCCTTTTTTCCTTCTGTCAACCCCCAAATCCAAAAAAATCCGGAATAATATGATTTTTTCGCTCCGCACGGTTCCGGCGGCGTCTTGACAGATCCCCTCCTGCGGAATATAATATTACATATTAATCACATAGGTTTTATGATCGGAGTTGAGGAAGCATGGAAAAGCGCCATGAAAAACTGCGCCGGCTGCAAACGGCTCTTGCCGCCATGGGCAGCGTTGCGGTCGCTTTTTCCGGCGGCGTGGATTCCACGTTCCTGTTAAAAGTCGCCCACGACGTTCTGGGGAACGACGCGATCGCCGTCACCGCGAAATCCTGCTCCTTTCCCGCCCGGGAGCTGAACGAGGCGCGCGCGTTCTGCGAGCGCGAGGGGATTGAACAGGTCATCCTTACGTCGGAGGAGCTTTCGATCGAAGGGTTCCGGCAGAACCCGAGGAATCGCTGTTATCTGTGCAAGCGGGAGCTGTTCACAAAGATCCTCGGCGCCGCGGCGGAGCGCGGGATCGCGTGGGTCGCGGAGGGGTCCAACCTGGACGACGACGGCGACTACCGGCCCGGGCTGCAGGCGGTGGCAGAGCTGGGCGTCAAAAGCCCCCTGCGGGAAGCCGGGCTGACAAAAGCGGAGATCCGCGCCCTGTCCAGAGAGCTGGGGCTGCCGACCTGGGAAAAGCCCTCCTTCGCGTGTCTTGCGTCCCGGTTTGTTTACGGGGAGACCATCACGGAGGAAAAGCTGCGCATGGTCGACCGGGCAGAACAGCTGCTGCTGGATCTGGGGCTGCGGCAGGTGCGGGTGCGCATCCACGGCGACGTCGCCCGGATCGAGGCCGAGCCCGCCGAATTCGGAAAGCTGACGGAAGACAAGACGCGGGAACGGATCGTCCGCACGTTGAAGGAGCTCGGATTCGCCTACGTTACGATGGATCTTGAGGGCTACCGGACCGGAAGCATGAACGAGACGTTTTTCGGGAAGGATCAGAAATAATAACCCATTTGAAAAGGATACTCTATGGAATACTATAATATTACGGGAATGAGCTGCGCCGCCTGTCAGGCGCGGGTGGAAAAAGCGGTCTCGGGCGTGCCGGGCGTCACCTCCTGCGCGGTCAGCCTGCTGACCGGCTCCATGAGCGTTGAAGGGACGGCGGACGCCGCGGCGGTCATCGGGGCGGTGACAAAGGCAGGCTACGGCGCGAGCGTCCGGGGAGAACAAAAAAAATCCGCCGGCGCGGACGGCGACGGTCTGACCGATACCGAAACCCCGAAGCTCAGACGGCGGCTGATCGTTTCGGCGGCGCTGTTGCTGCTGCTGATGTATATCACCATGGGGCACAATATGCTCTCTTGGCCCGTGCCCCCCTTTTTCGAGCACAACCATCTGGGGCTTGCGCTGCTTGAGCTGCTGCTGTCCGGCGCGGTGCTGATCGTCAACAACAGATTCTTCGTCAGCGGCACGCGGGCGCTGATTTCCCGGGCGCCGAACATGGACACGCTGGTCTCTCTGGGCTCCGCGGTCTCGTTCACATGGAGCGTATGGATCTTTTTCAAAATGACGGGCATGATCACCGGCGGCGCCGCCAACGAAGAGCTGATGGATCTCTATCACAACGAGCTGTATTTTGAATCCGCCGCCATGATCCCCGCGCTGATCACCGTCGGAAAGCTGCTGGAAGCGATCTCGAAGGGCAAGACCACGAGCGCGCTGAAAAGCCTGATCCGGCTGAGGCCGAAAACCGCCCGCCTGCTGCGGGACGGGAAAGAGATCGAAACCGATATCGAAGAAGTGCGGCCCGGCGACCTGTTCGCAGTCAAGCCCGGCGACGCGATCCCCGTGGACGGGGTCGTGCTGGAGGGCGTCAGCGCGGTGGACGAATCCGCCCTGACCGGCGAATCGGTACCGGCGGACAAGGCGGCCGGCGACCGGGTCAGCGCCGCCACGGTCAACCGGTCGGGTTATCTGAAATGTCAGGCGACCCGCGTGGGCGAGGACACGACCCTCAGTCAGATCATCCGCATGGTTTCCGACGCGGCGGCGACCAAAGCGCCTATTGCCCGCATCGCGGACCGGGTCTCCGGCGTTTTTGTCCCGGCGGTGATCGCGCTGGCGATCCTCGTGACCGTCGGCTGGCTGATCGCCGGCGCGGACGCGGGATCCGCCCTTGCCCGGGGGATCTGCGTGCTGGTGATCTCCTGTCCCTGCGCTCTGGGACTTGCGACGCCGGTTGCCGTCATGGTGGGCAACGGCCTGGGCGCGAAAAACGGGATCCTGATCAAAAACGGCGAAGCCCTTGAATCCGTCGGCAAGATCGACACAGTGGTGCTGGACAAAACCGGCACTGTGACCGAGGGAACGCCCGTGGTGACGGACCTTCTGCCCGCCGACGGCGTTACCGAAGAAATGCTGCTGAGCGCCGCATTCACGATGGAATCGAAGAGTGAACACCCCCTTGCCCGGGCGATTGTCGCCGAGGCGCAGGCGCGGGGGATGACGCCGGCGGAGGCCGCCGATTTCAAAGCGCTGCCCGGCAACGGGATCGCGGCGCGCATCGGCGATAAAACGCTGCTGGCGGGCAACCGCAAGCTGATGGAAGCCGCCGTCGGGGACGGCCGTCAGGAGCGCCTGTTCTCCGCCGGGGACGCGCTCGCCGAAAAAGGGAAAACGCCGCTGTATTTCGCGGCGGACGGCAGGATGCTTGGCATGATCGCCGTCGCCGACGTGATCAAAAAAACCTCGCCCGACGCGATCCGCCACCTGAAAAACCTCGGCGTGCGCGTCGTCATGCTGACCGGGGACAACGAAAAGACCGCAAAGAGCATCGGCGCGGAAGCGGGCGTGGACGAGGTGATCGCGGGCGTGCTGCCGGACGGAAAGGAAGCGGTCGTCCGCGCCCTGCAAAGCAGCGGAAAAGTCGCCATGGTGGGCGACGGGATCAACGACGCGCCGGCCCTGACAAGAGCGGACGTGGGCATCGCCATCGGCGCGGGCACGGACGTGGCCATCGACAGCGCGTCCATTGTGCTGATGAACAGCGATCTCGAAGACGCGGCGGCCTGCGTCCGGCTGGGGCGCGGCACGATCCGCAACATCCGGGAAAACCTGTTCTGGGCGTTTTTCTACAATCTGATCTGCATCCCGCTGGCGGCGGGGCTGTTCACGGTAAAAATGGACCCGATGTACGCGGCGGCGGCGATGAGCCTTTCCAGCGTCACGGTATGCCTCAACGCGCTGCGGCTGAATCTTCTGAAGATCCGGGATCCCTCCCGGGATAAACCCCGGCGCGGGAACAAAAAGCGGGAGGCTGCCGCGGCGAAAGAAGCGCCGACTGCTGCCGATCCTGCTTCGCCCGCCGAAGAAACGGAGAAACGCATTACCCTGCGCGTGGAGGGAATGATGTGCCCCCACTGCGAGGCGACGGTCGTCAAAGCGCTGGAGGCGCTGGAGTTTGTCGGATCCGCTGCGGCGGACCACATCGCCGGAACGGTCGCCGTCGAGCTGTGCGGAGCGCCCGACGCAGACGCGATGAAAGCCGCGATCGAGGAGAAGGGGTATACCTTTCAAGGCGTGGAATGACCGCTTTTCGGATTGCAATACGGACATATATTTGATATAATGAAAGAAACAACAACGAAGGAGGACGATTTCATGAAGAAATTCCTGTGTTTGCTTCTCACGCTGTGCATGCTTGCGGCGGCTGCGCCGTTCAGCGTTGCCGCCGACGCCGACGTGACCGTCGACGGCGCGTGGCGGATCCTGATTCCGGATTCGCCGACGGCATATGAAAATTACGCGGCGGAAAAGCTGCAGAGCTGTCTGGGCGAGGTGTTCGGCACTGAGATCCCCGTCGTCAGCGAAGCGGCGGATCATTACATCGCGCTGGGCGGCGCATCCCGCGCGGACGTTTCCGACGTGGCGCCCAACGGCTACCGGATCACGGTCATCGACGGCAATATCCATATCGCCGGCACCGCGCAGCGGGGCCTTCAGGCGGGAGCCTACCGCTTCCTGGAAGAGTTCTGCGGCCGCAAGGTCTACACGGCGGACGCCGTCGTACTGCCGAAAGCGGAGCGCGTCGCCGTCCCCGCCGGAACCGATATCGTTTACGAACCCTATTTCGAGTATGCCGATACGGACTGGAAAAGCCCGCACGACCCGGAATTCTCCATGGCGAACGGCCTGAACGGCGGCACCTACCGCCGGCTGAGCTTCGCGCAGGGCGGCACGGTCGATTATATCGGCGGCTTCTGCCACACCATGGGCGGGCTCTGCGAGACCGAAAAATACAAGGATTCCCACCCGGAATACCTGGCGCTGCACGACGGCGTGCGCACCACGGACCAGCCCTGTCTTACGAACCCGGACGTGGTTGAGATCTGCAAGAGAAACGTTCTGGACCTTCTCGCGCGGCAGCACAACCCGGACGCGCCGCTGCAGATCGTCTCCGTGACGCAGAACGACAACCATTCCAACTGCCAGTGCGAAAACTGCCGGGCGTTCGAGGCAGCCCACGGCGGAAAGCCCTCGGCCACCGTCGTCAATTTCGCGAACCAGATCGCCGACGCGGTCAAGGAAGCGGGCTATGACAACGTGGCCATCGACACCTTCGCGTACTATTATTCCCAGTCCGCGCCCGAGGGCATTGTGCCCCGCGACAACGTGATCATCCGCCTGTGCTCGATCCTGTGCAGCTTCGCGACGCCCCTCGATTCGAAGGACAACACCGATTTCTATAAGGACCTGCAGGACTGGGCGAAGATCTGCAAGCGCCTTTACGTCTGGGACTACGCCACGAATTACCTGCACACCTGCACCGTATTCCCGAACTTCGGCGTAATTCAGCGCAACGCGCAGATCTTCCGTGAGAACAACGTCAGAGGCGTCTACGTGGAGGGCAACTACTACATGGACAGCTGCGACACGGAATTCGGCGACCTGCGGGCGTATATGATCGCAAAGAGCCTGCAGGACCCCTACTGCGATATCGACAGCGAGATGAGCGGCTTCTGCGACGGTTTTTACGGTCCCGGCGGGAAATACGTCAAAAAGATCGTCGATCTCTTCACCCGCCACGCGGGCACCTTCGACGGGACGATGTGCATCTATTTCGGCTCCTGGGCCTGCATGCGTCTGCCCGCGATCACCGCCGCCACGGTCGACCGGCTTTGGGAAAAGGCGGAGCAGGCTGCCGAAACCGACGAGCAGCTGCAGCGCATCAAACGCAGCGAGCTTTCCTGGCGTTGGTGGAAGGCCTGCTCGGGCAGCCGCGAGTTTTCTTTCTTCGGCTTCAAGAGAGGCGACGAGAAGGAAAAGCTGCTTCAGGATCTGCTGGACAGCGGCGTGACGATGCTCTCCGAGGGCCGCTATACCGCCGCCTCGATCGACCCGGAGGTCGTCAGATATGCCTCGCCCGACCACTGGCTCCCGGCGCAGGATTTTGAAACCGACGAGGTCGGTCAGAAGATGATGAAATACGAGCTCCTGGCGGAGAAATTCCCCCCGCTGCTGGGCATTATCGCGTATTTCTACACGCTGTTCAATTCCTGAACAGGAGAAACACAGGAAGCCCGATACAACCGATAAAACCAGAAAAGATCCCGCCGGGGCAAGCCGTCCCCGGCGGGATCTTTTTTACGTCTGACCGTTCGCATACAGCGGAAGGATCCGGCCGATTCCTATATCAGAAGAAAAATGCTTTCATTTTGTTGTCATATTTGCGGAAGATGATCCCGATGGGCTTGTCACCGCCTGCCGGTGCGCGCGACGCGGTGCGCGATATTCTGCCAAAGGTGGGAGAACACGCCGAAATCGCGCTGCAGGGACTGCGGCAGCGTCGGAACCCTGTCGTAAAGGATCTGCCAGTATTCGGTCTCGCAGCCGCCGAAATCGAGGATCTCGACGGTATGCGTTTTCGCGTTGCCGCCTCTCGACTCGTTGATCCCGACGACGACGCCGCGGACGTCGACGCAGGCTCCCTCGCCGGTCACCGTGATCCCGACCGGCGTTCCGATCCCCACATTCTGCCCGTCGTCAAGAAAAACGGTCATACTGTGCTCCGTCATCAGCGTCGTCACGCCCTCGTAAACGCCCGTATCGGCCGTAAGCGTGACGAGCTCGGCGTCGGCAACCTTGACGGTCTCCCCGTCGCCGTCCCGTCCGTCGATCAGGAAAAGCGACATCAGAAGAAAATACAGGTTCCGCACGATCCAGAACAGCAGGATGACAAGGCCGATCGCCTGCGCCGCGCTGAAAATGCAGACGATGCGCACGATCCCGGCGACAGAAAGAAGAACGAGGATGAGGAACGGGATCATGGAGCGCACATCGCGCTGCCGCTGCCCGCTGTTTTTCGATTTATCGGTCACCCGGAATTTTGAAGTGCTGATCCCGAGCGATTCCTTGAGCGTCGGGATCAGCAGATGCGGCATGACGCTCGTTTCGTAGATCCCGCTCCACTTGGTGGAGATCGCGTTTTTGCTGTTCAGCCGCAAACCGAGGTCCTGCAGCACGAACATCGGCAGCCAGAACACGAGCAGCTCGGGCCAGGTGCAGCGGAATACCGGCACGGCAAACACCGCGTAGATAAGCGGCGAGAGCATATAGATCAGGTTTTTCAGCGGGGAATACCAGTATACGACGGAGCTGCGGTAGCTGATCTTTTGCGCAAGGCTCAGGTCTCGTCTGCGCCGGAGTTTCAGCTTTTTCGCCGTCACGATCACGCCCCGCGCCCAGCGCGTGCGCTGTTTGATATGCTCTTTGAAGGTATGGGGCGTCTGCCCGCTCGCAAGCGGCTCCGGGAGCGCGAGGCTGACGTAGCCCTTCGCTTCGATCAGCAGTCCCGTGGCGAAATCCTCGGTGATCGAACCGGTATAAAAGCCGCCGATCTCCTCGAGCGCCCTGCGCGCCAGCACGGTGTTGGAGCCGCCGTAGATCACGCTGTTCGTCGCGGTCTTGGCCGGTTCGATGGTGCGGTAGAAGAAATCCTGCTCGTTGGGCGCGCGTTTTTCGGAGTACAGTGCATGCTGGAAAACGTCGGGATCGTAAAAGCTCTGCGGCGTCTGCAGCAGGCCGAGGCTCAGGCGTTCGCGCTCCGGTCGGTCCTTTTCCCGTTTCTCCGCGTCGACGAAATAAGGGATCGTTTTGAGCAGGAAATCGCTCTTGGGGATCATGTCCGCGTCGAAGGTCACGATATACGGCGACGAGGTCAGCGCGAGCGCGTGGTTCAGGTTCCCCGCCTTCGCGCCGCTGTTGTCGGGACGGTCGAAATACCCCACGCCCATCTCCGCGGCAAGAGCGCGCATCCCGGGTCTGCGGTTATCGTCGCAGATATAAATATGGACCTTCTGTTTGTCGGGATATTTCATATGGACGCAGCCGTTGACGGTCCGGCGCAGAAGCTCGACGGGCTCGTTATAGGTGGCGATAAAAACATCCACGTCCGGGTATTCGTCCTCCCGGATCGCGGGCAGCGGATGCTCCCGTTTGCGCACAAGTCCCGCGAACAGCACGAGCGATTCGAGAAAGCCGAGCGTTTCCACAATCAGCAGAAGGATGTTCGCGGCCACGGCGACGGCGCCGTATTCGAAGGGGATCGAGCACCGCACGCGCCAGCCGAGGTAGATCAGCGCGGCAAACGCGCCCACGATCAGGACGGCTCTTGAAGCGACCGTGAGGGCGCTTGTTTTTTCGCCGCCCCTGCCGATGATATCATCGTAGGTCCTGCGCTTTTTTCGCCTCCCGCACCTGCAGATCAGCCCCGCGGCGCAACAGGAGAGCATCACGGCGGCTGCGGCGAGGGCGAAATATCCCCAATCGCGGACCGCTTCAAGCCCCCGATCCCCGACGGAATTGAGGATCCACGTCCCGACCCGGTCAAAGCCGCTCTTTGCTACCCGCTCGGCGGGGGCGGGGATCTGCCGCGGGTCGCCGCCGCGGATCAGCTCCCGGACCCAGGTCCCGACGGGCGTCAGATCCCCGTCGCCGATCTGCCCGTAAGGGTCGAAGCCGCGGATAAAGAACGCCGAGGTCTCCTGCTTGTCCGAAAGGCTCCAGACGGCGTAGCTGATCTTTTTTTCGTTCAGATAAGAGAACCATTTCGCCGCCCAGGCGTAATCGGTATCCCCGTCGCCGCTGGCTTCGCTGATCCCGCATTCGCTGATGAAAACGGGCAGCCCCGCGTCAACGGCGGCGTTCAGCTCCTCAAACAGCCGTTCGTGATGCGTGGCGGTATAGAAATGCAGCACGTACATCACGTTTTCGTACGGCAGGGGGCGCATCAGGCAGTCGCCGAGGTTACGGTCGTATTCCGGCGTGCCGACGACGATCACGGCGCCCGGGATGTTCTTGCGGATCACCGGGATCACCCTGTCGCAGTACGCGAGCACGTCGCCCCAGTCGGTCGAACCGTTGGGCTCGTTGCAGATCTCGAAAATGAGATTCGGGCAGTCGCGGTATTCGGCGGTCAGCTGATCGAAGAACGCGACAGCCTCGTCGGCGTTTTCGTTCGGATCCGCATCGTTCAGGATATGCCAGTCGACCAGAACGTACAGATCCGCCGCGACCGCGAGCTCGATCCCCTTTTTCATCAGCGCGAGGTTTTCTTCCTTTTCGCCGCCGCAGTAAAACTCCGAATACATCGCGAGGCGGATCATATTGCAGTTCCAGTCGCCCGCGATCTGCCCGAACAGAGACTCGTTGATATAATCGGGGTACCACGTCAGCCCGTGCGTGCTGACGCCGCGCAGCTGGACGGCTTTTCCGGTCCCGTCCGCAAGTCGGCCGCCGACGACCTGTCGGCCGCCGACGACCTGCAGCCTGCCGTTGACCGACGGGCGCGCGGTCTCGGGCGCGTCCGCGGCAAACGCCGGAAAGAGCGCCGCAAACAGGACTATGGCGGCGAGCGCCGTCGCGATCACGCGCCGGAGACGCCGTCTTCCTTTTGGTTCCGTTTTATTATTTTTCATAATTTCACCGTTTTTTCTTTTATTGTATCACGATACCGGCAAAAAGTAAATCAGGTGATTGAAATTCCGCCGGACGGTTGCCCGGCGGGACCGGTGAAGCCCCGGGAAGGAACGATTTTGAGACAAAGAAAAACCCTTGAGATCCAAGGGCTTTTCATATGAAAATCAAATTCAGACGCGCGTCGCGGCGCGTATGGCCGGTTATCGTTTACGATTGGAAAAAGATGATACTCGGTATGGGCCGTTCCGCGGGACCGGCGCCGCGCTTTTCGGATTTTCTGTCAGGCGCGGCTGCCGAAAAGGATCAGCGTCGTCACGCTTTGCGGCTCGAGCGTCAAAGAATCCGTAAACGCGCCGTCAAAGACTTCTTCACATTTTTTGTCTGCGGACGTAACGAACACTTTCTGCGTCTCATACGCGCCGTTCAGCCGGACGGTCTCCTCCTCAGGCGCATTGTTGATAATGACCAGATAGTCCGCGTCGCCGTCGGTATAGGCAAGAGATCTCAGCGCTG
>CACYHJ010000053.1 GCA_902774165.1 Oscillospiraceae bacterium | reverse complement strand
CCTCGCTGACCAGCAGGTTTTCGATACCGGCTTTGATGCGGGAGACGCGCACCGCGTCCTGCAGCACCACGTAAAGAGCCGCGTCCACGCTCTGGGCGATCACGGAGGTATCGGAGATCAGGCCGCAGGGCGGGGTGTCGATGAGAATGATATCGTAGGAGTCCCGCAGGGAGTCAAGCACGCTCTTGACGTATTCGGCGCGCATGCGCCGCCAGTAATTCTTCCTCGAGGTAAACACCATCAGCGTGATGTTGTATTGTTTCGAGGGCAGGATGCGGTAGGGCTCCGCGTCGTTCTCCTCCTCGTCCTCTACCAGCGGGGGAATGTTGAGGGCGCCGAGAATACTGGGGTTTCGGATATCCCAGTCGATCAGCAGCACTTTTTTGCCGATGTCCGCCAGGGAGATGGCCAGGTTCGCCGCCACGGTGGTTTTGCCCTCGCCCGGGGCGGTGCTGGTGACCAGGACGGTTTTTTCGTTTTCCTGCAGGCCGTGCTCCACCGTGTTGCGCAGCAGGCGCAGGGATTCCATGAAGCCGCGGCCCACGTTAGGGTTGGTCCAGAGGATGGAGCGGTCGATTTTTTTCCGGTACCGTTTGAACGAGACGCGGGGCAGGGTGCCGAGAGCCTCCAGGCCCAGCTGCTCGCTGATCTCATCCTTGGTTCTGATCGTTTTTCTTGACACGCAGTAAACCAGAATCCAGACCACGCCGAGGAACGCCCCGATGATCGCGGTCTTCTCCGCCTCGCGGATATAGGACCGGGCGTTGGCCGGCGCCACCGGGAGATAGGGATTGGTGATCATGGTGAATTTGATCTTGCCCACGACGTACCGCGCCGCCTCTGGGCATTTGTCGATGGCGCACAGAATCACGTCGTAGACCTGCTGCGGGTCGGAGCCGCTGCAGTTGATGGTGAACATGTTCGAGCCCGAGACCGAGGACGCGGAAAGCGACGCTGGGAGATACGGCAGGTCCAGCTCCTCGCAGATTGCGTCCTGAAGGATGTTGCTGGAGAGAATATAGGGGAACGCGGTCGCCAGCTGGGTGGTCATCGCGCTGTCGTAATAGAAGGAGTAGGAGGTCATGCCGCCGTCCGACCGGTCGGAGCCGGTGGCGGTGCTGATGGTAAAGGTCGCCGAGGTCGAGTATACCGGCGCATATCTTTTATAGCCGGTGTAAAACCGTACGCCGCCGAACAGAACCGTCAGCAGGACCACGACCCACCAGTATTTTTTTGCGCCTTTGACGAAATCGCTGAAATAAAACGGGATAAACTCGTTTTTCTTCGCGCTCCTTTTTTTTGTTGTTGTGCTTTCTGTCTGCGCCATATTGTTCACCGCTTGTTGGTTGTTGGTTGTTAGTTGCTGGTTGCTGGTTGTTGGTTGCTGGTTGCTGGTTGTTGGTTGCTGGTTGCTGGTTGTTGGTTCTCCGAATCACGAATCACGAGTCACGAATCACGAACATCCGTGAACCCAACCGGCTGTCAGCTCAATCGTCACGCTTCTCCTGCGTCGACGATTCCTCCTCCGAATCCATGGAAGAATAGGGGTTGGAGTAGCCGTAGGTGCTGTATTTGCCGTAATTGCTGTATTTGTCGTAACTGCTGTATTTGCCGTAGGCGCTGTATTTGCCGTAGCTGCTGTATTTCCCGTAGCTGCTGTATTTCCCGTAGGCGCTGTACTTGCCGTAACTGCTGTATTTGCCGTAACGGGAATACTTGCCGTACCGGTTGTATTTGCCGAATTTACCGTATTTACCGTATTTACCGTACTTGCCGTATTTGCCGTAGCCTCTGCCGTAGTAATAGCCGGTTTCATTCAGACCGGCGTTGCCGGCAAGGTTGAATTCGGGATAAACGTCGTTGAGAATACACCCGATGAATCCGGATCCCAGATTCGTGATGGTCAGGATCGAGTCGTTGATCAGCGCGGCGGGGACGGTATCGGTACGCACGACGAGCAGGTTCTTATCTACCATCTGGATGATGCTGGTGACGGCGGAATCCACCGTGATGGGGGAGGTGTCCACGATAATGTAATCAAACCGCTTGCGCAGCGCAGTCAGAACGCTGCCGACGGTACCGTTTTCGATCCACTGCTGGGAGCCCTTGTGGGCTTTGGTGTTGACGGCGAAATACAGGGAGGATTTTTTATACTGCCTGAACCGGAATTCCTTTGCCGCCAGCGTGCCGTTGAGCAGCTCGCCCAGCTCCGCCTCCCGGATGTACGACAGGCCGAACAGCTTGTAAAGCGCGGGTTTTTTCTGGTCCATGTCAAACAGCAGCACCCGGTTGCCCTTGCTGGCAAGGGAGAGGGCGATGTTGGCTGCCACCGTGGATTTGCCTTCGTTTTCCGCGACGGAAAGGATGGAGAAAACCTTTGAGCCGGACATGCGCTTGATGTATTCGAGCCGCGCGGCGATCTGATGGAAGCTCTCTGAGAATTTGAGGCTGACCGCCGCGTTTTCGTTGACCAGCAGGCCGACCTTTTTCTTTCGCAGCAGCGTGCTCAGGTCCCGCTCCTTCCGCTCGTGGGGAATCGTGGCGAACAGCTTCGCGTCGATCTTGTCGGAGAACGCGGCTTCGGTCTTCACCGTATCCCGCAGAATCGAAATGGCGCAGACGCCGCCCACCGAAAGCACGATGCTCATCGCAAGGATCGCCGCCTCGTTGGCCTTCGGCATGGAATTCGACGGCCCGTGGGGCATCGACGGCATCTTGATCACGTCGATGACCGCGTTTTCAAAGATGTTGTAGATGATTTCCGGGTAAACCTTCAGCACGGCGCTCAGCTCCCGGTAGGAAGTCTCCGGATTGTCGGACGTCACCGTGACCTGCAGCAGGTTCGTGCCGTTGATGGCGCTTGCCTTCAGCGAGCCGCGGAACCAGCCGTTCTCCAGCTCGCCGGCGGCTCTCTCCCGCATGGAGGGCTGCACGAAGACCTCGGCGAAGACTTTCGCCATCTCCGAGGAGACGGAAAGGTTCGCGTAGGGGTTCGCGTTGCCGATCTTTGCCGTGACGACCAGCGTCGAAACGCTGGTATACTCCGGCGTATACACTCTTTTGCTCATGATGAAGATCCCCATCAGTCCGATGAGAACGCTCATGATAATGATCACGAAGTTCCGCCGCAGATCGCGGAAGATACTGTGCCATTCGATGATAATCTTTTTTTCCTGCTTTTTTTCCTGCATTTCTTTACTCCACAACGACCGTCAGCACGGCATGTCCCTGCCGGCCCAGCTGATCGGTCACATAATAGTGAAAACTGTAGATGCCCTCTTTTGAGCTTTTATAGTTGTTCTCCATCACCAGCGTGTCGGAAACGTCCGCGTTATAGCTGTCCAGCGCCGAAACGAAAAATTTTCTGGGGTTCACGGCGGTGCCTTTTTTGACGTAGATCAGGTATTTGGACAGCGTGACCGTCGGCGCGTTGATGTTTCGGTCCTCCACGATCAGCGGCAGAGAGATCGAAATCTGGTCGCCCTTGCTGTTGCTGACCTCCGCCTTGACGGTGTAGGTGCCGATCACGCCGTATTCGTAGTCCGCGGAGGTGATGATGATGTTGGAGCTGATGTCCCCGTCCAGCACGTCCTTTGCGCCGATCACGCCCGCCACGTCGATGGATTCCATCTGGGAGAAGCACAGGGACCGGTTCATGGTAAAGCGCGGCGGCCGATAGCCTTTATAAGTGATCTTCCGGGAGGCGCTTGCTACATGGTCGTCGTTGTCGCAGACCGCGTAGTAGACCTTGCAAACGCCCACGTCGGTGAATTTGGAAATGGATTCCACGATCACCCGGTCCGTCAGGTCTCCGTCCTTTTTGTCGTATGCGGATACGCCCTTCAGAAGCTCCGCATCCGTCGCGTCAAGGCTGACCTCCAGCATATCCCCCTTGATTTTGATCACGGGCAGGGTTTTGTCCGCCTTGTATTCGGCGCGGTACCACGTAAAAGCGAACAGCGCCAGCGTCAGGACAAACAGAATGGATATTCCAATGCGCAAAATACGCATCATAACCGCTTCACCTCTTTCATAACAACAAACCGGAAACTAAGGCAACACCGCACAAATACGAATGCGCGTCTTGCCCCATCTTTGTTCCGTCATCTTGCACAGATTCTTCTTGACAACCGTCAGGTTGCCTGCGGAGACTCTGTACAATCTGACGAAAAAATCTACTGCGCAATCCGCACGCCCGAATTGTGCGGTGTTGCCCTAAATAAAAAGCATGAAATTCAATAAAAAGCCTGAATCTCTTTGTCGTTGATCAGATTCTCCGGGTTTTCCCGGAACAGCAGATCGGCGTACTCCAGCGAATACATGTCGCTCACCATTTCATGTGCGTCCCCCAGGAACGGGGTCCGCACGTAGGGGCTGTGGGCGTCGCTGGCAATAAAATCCGCCAGTGAGTCCGCCAGCAGGCTGTGGGCGGCGCTCTGGGACGATCTGCCGAAGGCCCCGAACAGGCTGCCGCTGTTGAGCTGCAGAAGGCAGCCCCGTTTTTTCAGCCGGTATGCGGTCTGGTCGTCTTCCTTCACCGCGGCGTAACGCTCCGGGTGCGCCACAACCGGCACAACGCCGGCGGCCAGCAGCGCCTCGCAGTATTCGATGATGGTGTCGGTATGGGCGTAGAAATCGAATTCGATCAGCAGGTATCTTGTGCCGTTCAGCGGCATGAGCGCGCCGTTCTTCAGCATGGAAACCACGTCCCCGGCGCAGAATACCTCCTGCCCCGGCAAAAGCTCCATGGGCACGTTCTCCGCCCGGAGCTGCTCGTTCAGGGCGGCAAGCCGCTGCGCAAGCCGGTCCCCCCAGGCGTTCGGGTCGTTCCCCGGCGCGTTGGCGTGGGGCGTGGCGATGATCTGCCGCGTACCGCCCTCATAGGCGATGCGCGCCATCTCGACGGATTCCGAAAGACAGTAGGAGCCGTCGTCTACGCCGTAAAGGATATGACAATGAATATCAATCACGCGAAAACCACACCTTACAAAACTTAAGATTCAAAACGACACAAATATGCATTTTATGATTTTTCTCTTTAGTATAATAATTTTTTATTATAAAATCAATACTTATTTATTAAAAAGTTTTAAATGTGACAAAAAGTCACGAAGGAGGGATGAAAAGCAGAATGAATAAATATGCAGTTCCCGGAAAAGAGCCACGGGGACCGTCTTCCTTCCCGCGGAGCCTGCCGGATAAAATTCTTTTGAAAATAAGGTTGAAAAAACCGCGGTGATCCGTTATAATCAAAGAAAGAATTACCATTTTACGGAAAGGAACAGAATTATGGAACCGTTGAAATTTTACCTTGTCACCGACACGCATTATTTCAGGAATTCTCTCGGCGCTTACGGAAAAGCGTATGATGAATTCATGGAAACCCAGCAGAAATGCTTCGGCGAGACCCAGGCGATCAACGAGGCGGTGTTCGACTGGCTGACGACGGCGGATGCGGCGGATATCGTGCTGATCGCGGGCGACCTCTCCTTTAACGGAGAAAAAGAGAGCCACGAGGGCTTTTCGCGTCTGCTGCATGAATTGAAAGAGAAGAGCGGGAAGCGTATTTACGTGGTCACCGCGGGGCATGATTTCAACGACCATCCCTTCGCCTTTAACGATACCGGCAGAATCGAGGTGGAGGGCACAAAGTTCTCCGAGCTTTATGATTATTATAAGGACTTCGGCTACGACGACGCGATCGAATTCAACAAAGAGCATCTCTCCTATGTGGCGCAGCTTTCCGACGGCGTACGGCTGCTGGTGATCTGCAACGATATCGACGGCGAAAAGCACATCACTTATGACGATGAATTCCTTGCCTGGATGGCCGCGCAGGCGAAAAAAGCGCAGGAGGACGGCCAGATGATGATCGCCATGGAGCATTCTCCGGTGCTGCCCGGCCAGCCGATGCTGGCGATGATCGGCGACGCGTGGCAGTCCGAATCGCAGAAACTGGTCGACACCCTCGCCGACAACGGCGTGCACCTGATTTTCACCGGCCATATGCACAACCAGAGCATCAACGTGACCGAGAGCGCCAACGGCAATAAGTTTTACGACGTGTGCACCGGCTCCGCCATCGGCTGCCCGGCGTACCTGCGGCTTGTGACCCTGAAGGACGAGGCGACCGCCGAGATCGAGAGCATCCCCGTGCCGGACTTTGAGTGGGACAAGAAGGGGATGACCGGCGAGGAGTATCTGAAGGTCCAGTTCGACCGGATGATCCGCACCTTCGTGGACGCGATGCGGGACGATCCCGCCCGGTTCCTCGGTAAGATCCACGCGAAGAATACCCCCGCGATCCGGCGGGCCGTGCACATCCTGGGCAAAAGACTCTCGAAGCTCACCGTCGGCGGTCTGGGGCGCCTGCTGTTTGTCAGGGCGGATCCCCAGATCAAGGACGTGCGTTTCGTCGACTTCGCCGTGGATCTCGTGCGCAGCATTTTCGAGGGCAACCAGCCCTACGTGGAGGGCACGCCCGGCGGCGACACGCTGATGAAGATCTTCAAAAAGCTGCGCCCCTTCGTCAAGACCCTCAAGGACTCGCAGGGCAACCAGCTTGATTTTGTCGAAACGATGAAGCATACCGTCGGCAACTACGGCATCGACGATTACAACGCGGTGCTGAAGCTGAAATAATCTGTGAACCCCGGCGGATGCCGATTACAATATGGAGGATAAAAAAGATGTTGGAAAGAAGAATTCCCGTTATCCCTGTTCTGCTCGTTGTTTTGATGCTTGTTTCCGTGTTCTTCGGCGCCTGCGGCAAAAGCGGCGGCAGCGAAGGTCCGTCGTCCGAGGCGAAACCGTCGGAGAACGTGACCGCCGACGAGAAGGCCGACGAGGCGGAAGAGACCGAGGCGGAAGAGACCGAGGTGCCCGAGAAAACGCCTGCCGAGCCGTTTGACCTGAACGCAGCCGGGCTGAAAGCGGAAAAAATCGGCTCGATCGAACGCAGCTTCTCGAAATTCGACGGCGGTTTGCGCTACAAAGACGACGAGGGAAAATACGGCATTATGACCCTTGACGGAAAAAAGGATACCGGCGCCGTATATGAATATGTGGGTCCCGAAAAGAATTATTTCAGCGTTTACACTACGATTCCGGGCGGAGAGAAGGACTTCGACGGCCTGAACGATTCCGCCCTGGTGGACGCGGAAGGAAACGAAGTGATTCCGGAACACTACGCCGCCTACAACGTCCTCGGGGAACGGTTTGTCCGGGTGATCGAAGTCGATAAAATCACGGATTCCAAAGACGACGCGCTCTTTTATCTTACCGACGATATGATCTCGCTCTCCGCGGACGACGACGATACCCTCTATACGGGCAATTGGTATATCTATGATCTTACCACCGGAAAGAAGGTCGACGGCGCAGCCGGTACGCAGGCTTACCGCGCTTACGAAAAGGGCGGGACGCTGGAATACACGCTGGATGATGAGACCACCGTCAGGCTGAACGCGAAGCTTGAAAAAATGCCGGAAGACGTTTCCGTGTATGATAACGGCTGCTATGTGGTACGCAGCGACGAGGAGCGCGTCATGTATGCGTCCGACGGGAAGGAACTGTTTTCATTCACGGGTGAGGATTTTTCCGTTTTCTCTTCCATCGGCGATAATTTCGTCGTCAGCCGTTATAAGGACGGCGTCAGCAAATATTTCGTCGTGGACCGTTCCGGAAAGACGGTCTCCGCCGAGTTCAATGATTACATGAGCGCGGCCGGCGATTACCTGAAGGTTCAGGACAGCCTCTACGATTACGAGGGCAACAAGCTCAGCAACGACGCGTACAGCAGCATTTCGTTTGACGACTACCGCGGCCTGGGTACGCTCCTGTGGAACGACGCGCAGTTCCAGCTGATCGCGTACGACGGGACGGAAATCGGTTCCGGAAAGCTCGGCGGCGACGCTTCTGTCGTCAATTATCAGTTCGTGATCAAAAACGGCGACGCGTATTACTGCTGGAAGGACGGCGACTTTACGGTCAAGGGACGCGCGATTTCCGGCGCGCTGGTGATCTCCGACGGTTCGGACGGCAAAAAGGAACTGATCGATACCGTTACCGGCGACGTCCTGATCTCCGGATACGACGATTATAAAGCTCCGGACAGCGCGGACAACGGGTTTTACGTTTATGCGGAGAATTCCTACGATTCCTATGACGTTTATCTTCTGAAATAATCGCGCAGGGAAAAAATCCCGCGGACGGAATGAATAATCCGTCCGCGGTTTTTTCGTTTTGCTTCGTTATTGCGGTTCCAGCTGGTCCAGGATGAACCTCTTGACGTCCTCCAGGGTGCTTTTCTGCCATTCCTTCTCTTTTTCCCGCTCCGCCAGCGGGCAGATGATGTAAAAATCCAGGCACTCGCCGGGCACGCGCCCGGTGCGCAGGGGTTCGGCGAAATGTTCCTCCCATTGCGCCTCGGTCGCGTTTGCGAACCGGTCGGGGTAGAGGAACGCCATCTGCACCTTCGTGGCCTCCACCAGCAGCTTCGCCGCCAGCGGCGCAAGCAGACGGTACTGATCCTCCGGGACGTCCCGGAAAATCAGCGGCAGGTCCCATTTTATGACCCGCTCCTCCCCGCGCAGGATTTTCAGGCCCATCGGCTCCCAGGAAAACGAGTCCGCGGTGAAATTCAGCTTCACCAGAAGGCCGTATTCCGTGTTGTGCTGGGAACGCTGGTAATCGGTGTCGAAGATGAAATTGCCGAGGGAATAGAAGATGATTTTATCGCCCACGGTCTCGTAGTTCATCGGTACGTGGGGATGGTGGGATACCACGATATCTGCGCCCATTTCCAGATATTGCCTGTACCGGTCCCGCACGTAGGGGGAGGGCAGGGCGGTGAATTCCTCGCCGCCGTGGGCGACAACCACGCACCAGCGGCAGGTCTTTTTGATCCGGTCGATGTTCTCCTGAATGGATTCCATGTCCGCCCAGCTCAGGCAGCCGGCCTTGTTTTCGTCCGCCGCCCGGCAGGCGCGCCGGTAGCCGACGCCGAACAGACCGATCCCGCCGGCCTCGTCCAGGATCAGCGGGCGTTTCGCCTGCGCGATGTTCATGCCCGCGCCGACGGTCTTCACGCCGTTTTCCTCCGCGACGGCAAGGGTGCTTTCCACGCCCTCGGGCCCCGCGTCCATGATATGGTTGTTGTTGATGTTCCACACGTCCGCCCGCATCCGCCGCAGTACCTTTACCGCCGCGGGGTCGATGGAGTGCAGAAGCTGCTTCGCGCCGGAATTCTCGGTGTTTTCCGGCTGTCCGATGACCGGCCCCTCCACGTTGGCGACCACATGGTCTGCGGAGTGCAGAAAATCAAGAACTTCTCCCGAGAGAAGCTCTTCGTCGTCCCATTTTCCGGACATATAGCGGTCAAATCCGATATCGCCGGTGAATACGATTGACGTGTTGTCTTTCATACCTTATTCTTTCACGCGCATGCCGCGCTCGATGTCTCTCTGGGCGGATTTTTTTGCCGCGTCGTCCCGTTTGTCATAGAGCTTTTTGCCCTTGCACAGGCCGATCTCCACCTTCGCCTTGCCCTTTTTGAAGTAGACGGAAAGGGGGATGATCGTGCAGCCCTGCGTCTTGATCTGGCCGAACAGGCGCAGAATCTCCTTTTTATGCATCAGAAGCCGCCGCACCCGCATCGGGTCGCGGTTGAAAATGTTGCCGTGGTCGTAGGGGGAGATGTGCATGCCGTTGACGAAGATCTCGCCGCCGTCGATGCTGCACCAGGCGTCTTTCAGATTGAGCTTGCCCTGACGGATGGATTTGATCTCCGTGCCGAACAGCTCGATCCCCGCCTCGAATTTTTCGAGAACGAAATAATCGTGATATGCTTTTTTGTTGGTCGCCACGGTCCGCGGCGCGTCTTTTGAATCGGGCATGGGGATTCCTTTCGAAAATGCTGATTTGTCGGGCTGCTGCGCAGCCCGCAAATCAGCATTAATGTGAACAGTGAACTGTGAAATGTGAAAAGTAAACGGTGAGCCGTTACCTGAAATGTAACATTTCACATCTCACATTTCACATCTCACGGAAATACTGATTTGTCGCTCCGCGACTTGATTATAGAATACTGTTTTGAAATATGTGTGCGAAAATCAACACACAGAGCCATTTTTTGTATTTCTATAAT